>NZ_NRJG01000031.1 GCF_003585935.1 Psittacicella hinzii | reverse complement strand
AGGTTTTACTTATCAATAAATTTTTATAAAAGCACCCCTCTGTCTTTAGGTTCTTTCCGGTCAGATCGGTCGTTCGCGCGGCAATCTGCCTGGAGATCTGACTTCAAACGAGTGGGGTATGTGGCAAAAATTGCTAATTTGTTGTCGTAAACACGGAATTCTGCATTTTTTTGCATATTTTTGTCAAATTTTTGTCCAAAAACGTCATTTTTGGTTCAATTTTTTCATCAAATTTTTTTCATTTTAGGTTATCTGGAAAATTAAATTTTACACCTTTTTTAGGTCTAGAAAATTATTGATAAATAAAACCTATCAATGATAAAAACTTCTCAATTTTTTATAAAAAATTATTGATAAGTTTTACCTATCAATGGCGAAAATAGGCATACACGAATGAGTAACTAGAAGAGACAGTAAATAATGCAAAATAAGGATGAGCCAACTAGTAAAATCGAACAAAATACAGGCGTAAGGACGAAGATACAGGATCATCTACCAACTATTAACTGTCAAACTGTTGCTAATGCCTTAAATGTAGACCATCGTACAGTAAAAAGTAACTTGAAAAAGGTAGCTAATGTAGATGTTAAGAATAATGCTTTCGAGCTACAAGCACTGCTAGAGTGGTTTCTAGAATACTGTAAGACTTTCGATGGAAGAAAAACTATAAATAAGGCTAAACGTAATAGCCTTGACGATCCTTTTGTCGATGAGAATACCGGCATGGATCTGTCCTTATATGGGGAAGTACACCGCCGAGATCCTGCTTATTTCAAGACTGTACAGGATAGTGCTTTGACCTATGTTAAGTTACAGATTCTCATGAAAGAGCTGATTAATGCCGATGATGTGTCACGATTAATATTTAATCTATTAAGTGAGATTGCAATCCAATTAGGAGCAATACCGCAATTAATGAAAGAAGCTGGTTTTTCATCAAAAGTAGTAGATCGTGTAGATGAGCATATGCATGACGTTAACCTAGGACTTTACCTTAAATTAAAGGAGTTCGCCGAGAAAATCCGCCTAGTAGAGGGTGAGAAGATCAGCGTAGAAAGTACAGTTCGCGGTCGTGGCTTAAGTATATATGCAACTGCTCCGTATGAAGTAATTAAACCTGACACTGATGAGGAAGAAGATGGGGAAGACTAAACACCTAGATGAAATAGATCTGGAGCAACTAGATGTACTCACTCCTTTCGATCAGATTGAACTAGAAGAAGAGCGGGCTGAAAAGCGCCTTGACAAACAAGCAAAAGAGTTCCTTGTCGCTCAACCTAAGAAGATTGACAAATCTTTCAACTTAAATACCTATATCCCGCTCACTAGTTTATACGATATTTTCAGTGCTGCCATTGAGGTAATGAAACCACCGCCACGTGAGCCTGTAAGTGCCACTTTGTCGCGAATTTTACGTATACCGGATAAGAGTTCATCATCAAAACCTTTCCAAATTGATGGTAGGGTTAGTTATATGCGCGAACCTGTGGATTTATTAAACAGTCGTCAGTATAACGGCATTATTTTTATGGGTTGTGCCCGATCTGGGAAAACGCAAGCATTGGTTAACGGCTTTGCTTCTTATGCAATGTATACAAGCCGCGATATTATGGTCGTGCAAATGAACGGAGAAAAAGCTCTAGAATGGGCAAAAAAAGAGTTTCACCCCACTGTAAATAGTAGTCCGGATTTAAAATGTTTGCTTACTGGTAAAGATACTGACACGAACTTACAGCAAATTAAAACGCGCCAAGGCAGCTGGGTACTTATCCGTGCTCCAACGGTATCAGCGGCAGCTAGTACGACCGTGCAATATGTGGTATTAACTGATAGCGATCGTATGCAACTGGATATTGATGGCGAGGGTTCTCCTTGGAAGCTATTTTATACCCGTATTACGACCTACGGCTTTGATGGTATGGCGGTTATAGAGAGCTCTCCAGGTTATGCAGTAATTAACTCTGAACAGCGTCTTGATCCACACGATTGTCATGCTTGTCCAGGCATAGCGTCCGAGTATTTAACTGGGGACAAACGTTGTTATTATTTTCAATGCATGGATTGCAAAGAATACTTTTGGGCTACTCCTAATACTATTTATTGGGATCAAAGTTTAGAGACAATTAAAGACCGAGCGCAAAGTGCAAGGGTAAAATGCCCGCATTGTAAGCATTTGCATACTGAGCATGACCGTATTAATAGTTTAATTCCGAACGGCGTATGGTTAAAACAGGGTGAAACTATTGATAAAAACGGCGTTATTAGCGGACAAGCACTTGATAGTAAGTTCGCAAGTTTCTGGCTAAGAGCTCCAGCTTGTGGCTTTATTACGCTTGAGGAAATTGTTTTCCGTTACTTGCAAGCAGAAGAAGTTTTAGAGAAAACAGGTGATGAAAACCCGCTAAAAGTAGTGGTGAATACTGTGTTCGGAGACCCGTTTGTAAGTAGACGTAACCAAGACGCGGTAGCTATTGTTGAAGCAAAAGAAGATACTCCATCAGATTTTGCTTTAGGTATTGCACCAGAGAATACAGTATTGTGTATAGCTTGCGTTGACGTACAGAATGGTGAGAAATCTCACTTTGTGGTGCAAATATTTGCAGTGACACAAGACAAGAAAATACACGTAGTAGATCGTTACAGTATTAAAGATTGGCGTGGTGAACGAGTAGACGCAGGGGTACGTGGGAGTAATCAGTGGGAAGCGATAGAACACGAGGTAATGAATTATCAACTTCAGATAGATAAACACCCAGAAATCTACCTAAAACCGCATATTACGCTATGCGATAGTGGAGGTGAGGGGGCTACTACTGAAAATGCTTATACTTTTTACAAGAGACAAGTAGCCAAAGGTAACGGTCATAAGTTGTTTCTGGTAAAAGGGGTTAGTGCTTTAAGTGGTAAGGTAGCTGAATATGCAATTGGACGAGACGCACGTAGTAAATCGTACCAACGAAGAGTACCACTTTTTAAAATCATCGCTTCTTACTTCAAAGACGTATTTTTAACACGCTTGCAACGACCTGCTGAAGATGAATTAAGCATTTCTTTCAACAGTGGCTTGCCTAAAAGCTTATTTAACGAGCTAAAAGCCGAGGAAAGAAATGAGAAAGGACGTTATGTTAAAAAAGCCGCTCATTTGCATAACGAAGCCTTAGATTTGTGCACCTATGCAACTGCGTATATAGACTTTTTCCAAGTGCCAGCCTTGCTAGATAAGGAAGTACCACCTGATTGGTTAAAACTTGCTTATAAGGGCAATACTAATAGCTATTTTACGAAAAATAATACTTCAGCAAAAGCTAATACTACTGATGAAACTAAAGAGAAAAGCGGTAAGGCACAGGTAAAAGTTATAAAAGCTAAGCGTAAAACTAGTTTTTCATTATTAAAGAGCAGGATTTAGATGACTACAGAGACAGAATTAGAGGCTCAACCGGAAGTTGACTTTGAATTACGACGGCAGCAAACGTTAATTGAGTTTTACCAGACAGCTCATGATAGTCTTGCAGATCGAGTGCGTGAATTAGTTAAAGAGTATCAGGCTAGTAAGCCAGAGAAAGTAGCTTTCCTTTTAAATCTGTTTGCTGTATACGATCAAACTACTAAAAGCTTAACTGATCGTTTATCAAACGGCAACGTTCATAGTATGAGCGAGGAAGGAAGTAGCTTAGAGTTTACTGGTGTTGAGGGACTTCAGCGAGCGTATGAAACTGCCTATTCTAATTTAGCTAAGCAAATGGACGTAGTAAGCGGTAAGCAAGCTATGCTCAATCGTGGGCGTTTCATCTCAATAACGAAAACTAGGTATTTCCGGTAAGGAAGGTAGATGGGATTTTTTGATTTCTTTAAGCCTAAAGTAAAAGAGGTGAAACAATCTAAAGGTAAACAAGTGACGGATACGAGCCAAGTAACCGCGAGATTGCTTAATTACGCCCGTGGTTATGGACGATACGTTTTGAACTTGCATAAAGCAATCCAACGTACTGATTATTACTCTCCGTCATTTGATTACCAAGATATTAACGTTACGCTAAGTCAAGAGGGACTTGCTTTAATGCAAATCTCTAGGGATTTAGCAGCAAATAATCCAATTGCGCGTTCAATTCTTCATCAATTCCGAGGAATGCTGGTAGGTAAGAATGGCTATGGCGTGCAACCTATTCCATTAAAAGATTACCAAACTGTAGATAAGGAATTAGGGGTTCTCCTAGATTACGAGTTTGCCAAGTTTTGCGAGCAACCAGTATTAAACAACCGTAATCTTAATTTTACTGCGTTTCTAAATTACGTAGTGGAATGTTGGCTTCGAGATGGTGATTGTTTTATCCAGATTATCAGAGATTTCCGCAAGAAAGAGATGAAGCTTAAATTGTGGACAGCGGATCGATTACCGTATAACTCTATTGCTATCGGGAGTAAAGCCCCTATTGAACTAGATGATTATGGTACACCCTTATATTTTAACTTCGTCGTGGACACTGATATCTTTCATAATGCCCATACGATCCGAGTGCCAGCCCAAGATATTATCCAATTGGCTGAGCGAAGAGAACCTAACCAATTACGTGGCGTACCTGTGTATGCTAGCGTTGTTCCCGCATTAGCACAGCTAGAGAATTATCGCTATAACGAGCTCATGAACAGTAGTATCGGAGCGCAAATTCTAGGAGAACTATCGCAACGTGACGCAATTACCAGCGATGAAGACGCCGAGATTGCAATGCATACGTTAGGTGAGGCAATTAGTTACTTTAAAGTGCCAACAGGCTACGAATATAAAGTATATTCCGGTCAAAACCGTACCAATCCGAATTACGACGCCTTTTATAAAGCGCAAATACGAACTATTGCTAGCGGCGTGGGTTTAGATGCTGAAAGTATCTCTAACCATTTTGAAAGTTCATATTCTGCGGCACGACAATCGATGATCTACGCAAGTGCACGCACTGCGGATAAGATGAACTTATTAGTTAACGCTAACAAGCTACTTTATAAAGCTTTCGTTGACTTTTTCTTCCTAATCCACCCAGAGCTTAACAAGGAAGATTATTTAGATCCGTATAACGTAACTATTACTACTCCACAAATGAAAAGTATTAATCCGGTTGACGACGCAAATGCTACAGTTACCCTTATCAAAAACGGCATTATTACCCGTCAACAAGCAGCTAATGAGCAAGGTTTTGATGTTTATGAGAACTTAAACTATATTGCAAGTGAGCGCGATTATATGCTTGACAATGGCTTAGAAGATTTATTTAGCGTACAGTACGATATGAATAAAATCCCTAGTGAAGCAGCTAATAGTAATGAGAGTGACGATCAAGAGCAGATTGAGGTAGATGATGAGCAGTCAACGAGATAATTTAGCACTTGTCGGGGTTGTCGGTGTCGATTTTACAGCATTGGAAGTAAAAGAATACCTTAATACCTTAGACGACAATACACAAGATATTACTGTGTTTTTGTCAAGTCCTGGAGGCTTTGCTGATGAGGGCTTTGCGATTAGGGATTTGTTTAATCAGCATGCTGGAAAAGTGACCGTAAAAGTAGGGCTTGAAGCCTCAAGTATTGCTAGCGTTATCGCCTTAGCGGCTGATGAGTTAGTTATGAGCCCTACAGCTAAAATTATTATCCATAGTTGTAATATCAACGTTAGCAATTTAGCAGCTGAAAATACGGTTCTCACAGCTATCGGCATGAAAGAATACGCTGACTTGATGGCAAATATGAATAAACGTATTATTAGCGCTTACAAGGAAGCTGTACAAGCTAAAAACGTACCTAATCCGGAAGTAGTAGTAAAACTATTAACCGAAAACGTTAACGATGGTTGCGATCATCCTTATACTGCCGATGAGTTGTTAGATTTAGGGCTTTGTGACACTATCCAGTCGTCCAAAGGTATCTATCAGAACGTAGTATTAACCAAAGACGTTAGCGCTACGCCAGAGCTAGTTCAACTAGCACACGCAAATGCTGTAGCTTTATACAATCGTGCGGAAATGCGAGCAATTTGTGCTTTGTACAAAGACCTAAAAGAAGCTACTAAATATGAAGCCATACAGCAACTTAAACTTAGTAATGTGGTTGAGAATATGAAGAAAGAAGACCAAAAAGAAAAAGAAAAGGAAAGAGAAAAAGAGCAAGCTGTAGATAATACAGATGACGAAAAAGAGGATAAAAAAGCTACAAAAAACTCTTCCAAAGACACCGAAGAAAAAGAAACCTCTACCGACGACGAAGACGATGAGGAGCTAAAAGATCAGGAAGATGTCGAGGAAGAAGACGAAGAAGACGAAGAAGACGAGAAAAAAGACAAAACTCAAGCAGCTTTACGAGTGCGTAAGGCATTAATTGCTGAACGTAAGCGTGTGGCGGATCTAACGGCATTATTTGCAAAATATAAAGGTAGTATTGGCGATAAAAAACTTACTGCGCTACGCGAGAAATGTATTGCTAATGACATAACGTTGGATCAGGCTAAGGTTAAAATCCTTGACTTGTTAGACAATAACGAAAAAACCAAGATTGAGAAAAGCGAGATTTCATTAGCCAATAAGGGATATAAGAGCATGGTAAAACCTGTTGAATTGCTGCAAGCATTTTTAACCAAAGAATTTGTAAACCGCAGTGGATTAAGAGCACAAGTCTTAGAAGCAAGTAGATGTATTCCGAGCTTTGATAAAGACGTGGAAACACGTATTACTGAAGCGCGTAGAGATAATAAATCATTAGAAGCTGTAGTTACTAATTTACTTGAGAACGCTGGCTATGATATTTCACGAGGAAATGGCTTAGCAGCATTATCTACGTCAGACTTTGAGCAAGTTACGCAATATATGCTTAACTTAATGGTTGCTGCTGGTCGTACCTATGTACTTGACAATGTTTTCCGAGTAGTTAGCCCGCGTAGTGTTGCCTCTTTTGATGAAACGAAGATTTACTGGAATGATACTCCGGTAGGCGTATTCCCGCAAGTTGCCGAGGGTGCTGATACTCCGATGATGAGCGGTAAATTAAAAGACGCAACGGTTAAATTACTGCACTACAAACAAGGGGTAAACTTCACTTTTGAATCACTCAACAAAGGTACGGTAAACCTTTACTTACAACAGCTTGAAAACTTAGCTAATAACGCTACTAATACCTTCCGTGAGGTTATCTTACGCACTATTATCGAGCAAGCGCATAAAGGTGGTAAGAAAATCGACGCTAGTGCGGACTATGCTGGTATTCTTGCGGTAGATGAAGCTTATGCTAACTTTAAAGACGTAAACGGTACACCGTATAACGTAAAACCAAAATATTTACTTGCACCTGCTCATTTACGTGTAACTGTGGATTCTTTATTATTTAACCAGTACAAACCAAGCCGTGAGGGTGAAGAGCGTAGTGGTTTCCACGATTACAACCCATTCTTTAACTACGTTGAGCCTATCTATGACGGTGGTTTACCTGCATTGACTAAAGCCTTAAATGGTGGAGAGAATGAACTATTCTTCATTCCAGAGGGATTAGTAGAACTATATACCTTTGGAAATGGCGTTACTGTTAATGCTGAAGTCGAAGTTGACGCAGAGAAAAACCGTAAAGTACGCACACGTTTAGATTTCGTTGTGTTTATCCCACGTCCTGAAGAGATCGTTTATCTTAAAGCTAACTAGGAGCACTTAAATTATGGCTAATAAAATTTTATTAGGTACGCAATTAAACTGGGTTGCCGAAAAAGCGGTAAGTAATGGACAATTGGTTGCAGCTGGTGAGTTTGTTGGAGTTGCAGAGACTGATGCAGTTAAAGGTGAAGTAGTAACCATTAACTTAAGCGGAGTTTACGAAGTGCCATGTAAAGACGGTGACTCTTTTACCTTAGGTGCTAAAGTTTACTTACAAAATAACGGTCAAGTAACTACTACTGAAACAGGTAACAAATACGCTGGACAAGTGTGGGCTATCCCACCAAAAACCGGCACAGGTCGTACTTTACTATTACTTCTTAAATAAACACCCCTAAATTTACACGTATAAGCCCCGTATAAGCGTTTTATTTGCGTGGCGGGGCAATTATATAGGTTAAGCAAAAAAATGGCTCTATTTGACGAATTAGCGCAAAATTGTAAATTCTACGAATTACGTGAGAAGTACTTCTGGCAAGATGTGCGTATTAACGGTGAATTAATCAAAGCTTGCGTACGTAGCAATAAGGACGTTCAGGGTGGACGCGGAGACTTTTTATCGTCAACACCAGTTACTGAAGGTCTTGTAGTAAAGACGTTATTGACTAATTTAGAGAATGCTGGCTTAACTTTAGAATATTTAGCTGATAGTAAAGAAGATGAGCTTATTTATACCATGCAATATGGTGCTACTGACGATGAATATTCTTTAACTGACTTTAAGTATATCCGTCCGAACGTATACTTATATTTTCAACGAGCGTAGTTATGAAGAACAAACTAATCGACAGTAAAGAGATTGAGGCAGCTAAAAATCTTATCGATAAACTGAAGACCAAAGTCTTTAGTAAAGAGGGTTTTCGTGAAACTGCGCAACTGCTAATCCCAATCACGGTAAACTTGTGGTCGTATCAAGTGAATAAGGTTTTGAGTAGTGGTTATAAGCGTACTTTACCTTTGACCTCTTCGCAAATCGATAAAAACGCTTGGGCACGCTTAAATGCCGCGTTAAAAAAACGATACTCTGATAAGGATTACGCAAGTAAATATAACCCATTTAGGGACGTTAGGTTCTCTTCTACAGGTATGACTTTGACTGGTAAGGTTGAAACAGTACGTAGATTATTCCGTAATGATAAGCGCGTAACTAAGATGACCTACCATAACTACAAAAATAAGAAAGGGGAAAATGATTTCCACCTACGTGTCACGATTAATTACCCGAGTTTAGGGGCTAAGACGTATATCGTAAACCGTGGTTTCCCAGCTATTCCTAAAGGCACGAAGTACCGGGATTGGTTTGCAAATCATGACAATAGTCAAAAGATTGCCAACGCTATGTATTTCTTCCAAGATAAACCTAAAGCATACGCTGGTAACTCTATTTACAAGAATAAAATGGCTATCCGTCCAGGTGTTTATCCTGCTGTGGTTGACGCTAGCGATATGGTAGCTAAAGCGTTTAGAATTTTCTCATATACAGTAAATAAGCGCAAACCTAAATATCGTCCATTAATAGCTAAAATTTTAACGGATAGAATTAAGGGTAAGAAATAGTGATCTTTTTATCTATTTTTGAAGAATATACTGAGTATATCTGTGATAAGTTTATCGAGAAATTGGGAGACAAAGGCGTATCTGTTAAATGTGCAAGTTCTACACGATTAGAACGTTTAACCGATCCTAAGCAAGCTCCTTATATCTTATCAACTAAAATTACTAATTTACAGCCACAGCTAAGTACAACTATTGGCACTATTGAGGAAATGAACCTAGAAGCTCTTTTTAAACTTGAGATTAGAAAGAAAGATGGTGACGTTAATTTACCTCTTTATTGTGAGTGCTTAGTTAATCTTTTACGCGAACCTATGAAAGTAACGGTTGAAAATGAAGATCTAATTAATCGTACTAAAGAGCTTTTAGGTCTTGATTTAACCGGAGCTACGTATAACGTTAAACTTGATCGTGTCTCTGTTTCAACTGAAGATAATACGAGTGCGTACGATCAACTAGTAGTAATAACACAGTACACAGTGAGCAAATATTAAGGACTAATCCATGGCAGTAAACTCTGTAAAAACAAAAACGGGTAATACGTATGACTTAACCAAAGCCTCACGTTTATACCTGCAAAAAGGGCTAGGTAACGAACAAGCTTTAGCGTCAGTAAACTACACTGATAAAAAGTTCATTCTTACCAATAACGTAACTACTGCTCTGTTAAAAGGTTCAGTAATTAAGGTAGAAAATGCTACTCCATCGCTGAATGGTTACTGGGTTGTGGAAGCTGTTGCTGCTAATCAAAAAGAGATTAAAATCGCAGATACACGCCAAAAAACCGAGTTTGAAAGCGATGACGGGCAAACTACTTTAACCCTAACAGGTGCAAAAATTAGAGTTGTAGAGTTCGCTGATTACATTGACTATGCAACCGAAATTAAAACTCCTGACGTTTCGTATAACGAAATCGAAGTTACCTCTACTACCGACCAATCACCACAAACAGTTCCGGGTCAACCAACGTATGGGGATATCACTTTAACAGTGTTTAATGCCCCAGATAAAGAGCAATTTAAACTTCTTGAGAAATACCGTTTAAACAAAGACGAGTTCGTATTAAGACACGTTATTAACGGTGCTATTGAATATTACTTTGGCACAGTAACCAAACTTAGTGGTGCAACCTTTGGTACTGAAAGTGAGGCTTTAAAACGTGAATACACAATTAAAGCTAACGACGCTGATATTACTTTAAACACAAAAGCATAAAAACAATAGGATACCTATAGCATGGCAGTATTAGATCTTTTCCAATTAGCTAAATCGCGAGAAATTAAAGAAGCAGAGCTTACGTTTAAGGGTGATACGATCCCAGTTAAATTCTTTAAACCGAGCTTAAATGACGTTCTCTCTTTCCAAGGGAAGATTAACAAAAATAGCACAGCATACACGGATGCAATGGCTGTTTTACTAGGCAATTGCGTATTAAGTGCTGACGGTGAGCCTATTGGCTATACCAACGCTTTGGATTTATTACAGAACCTAGATGTGCAATTAGCTAATGATCTCATTGCTGTTGTGCTACCAAGTAATGCGACTGACGAAGCAAATGGGCAAAAGAATTAAGCCCCGTCGATGTTCAGATTTGTGAACTAGCGATTCTATTACACAAAACCCCCGAAGAAGTGAGAAGAATGCCTATGGAGGATATACTTATGCTTAACTCCTATTGCTCTTCAAAACCTGTCGGGGGTGATTTTTTAGAATTTGCCTTTGCAAAACTGTTCCAACTACAGCATGTACAAACTTACGATACGCGTAAATATAAGTTCGATCTCAAAGAGTATTATCCATGGTTACAAAAAGATGATAGTAAACCTATCACAGCTGACACTAAAGTAGAGTTAGTTGACGAGTTCGATAAATTATTTATCCGTAACAAGCAAGTACACAATAAAGGGGCACAATCTAATGGCAACCTCTGATTTTAGTTTTAAGTTAAATTTAGACGCACAAAGTGCAATAACGCAAACTAATAACGCGATTAAATCCTTTCAAACTTTAGTTAATCAGGTTGAAGCTGTTGGTAATGCTACTACCTACTTAAAAAAGTTCGGTAAAGGTGTAACTGACGCTTCAAATGAATTTAAGAAGTTCGGGGCATTATCCGGTTCGCAAAAGAAAACTTTAGAGGGATTATCTACCTTTTCAGGTCAATTCTCACAACGGGTAGATACAATGACCAATTCTTTTGCGAAGTACACGACTGTGGTCGGACAAGGTGGTGACGTCACTAAAAGATTATCTACTTCATACTCTGATTTACACAAAAGTATTCTTTCAGTAAACGAAGTTTTAGGCGTACTAAGTACACTGCAAAAGAATGCTAAAAATGCAGCTAGTAAGATCGACGTCCCAATCTCTAAGGGTAATATCGCCAAAATCGAGAGTATTGGTAAGGCATTCTCCTCTGTAGAGCAATCAGCACCTGGATTTAAATCCGGTATAGCACAAGTAACTGCTGCTTTTAACAGTCTAACGCCAGTAGTAAAGAACGTTAGTAAAGAGCTACTAGATGTACTAAAAGTTTTCGCTCAAACTGGTTCTTTAAGTGCCAATATGGGCAAGATTGTGGGCAGTATCCTGAAAGCCCAGCAAGAATCAACTAAGCTTAATGGTGCGGCTAAGGATTTAACTGTTAACGTGGAAAAGCTTGGTCGAGCCATGGAAGACCTAGCAAGAAAAAGCTCTAAGGCTCTTGACGCAAATATTAGTTCAGTTAAATTAGAAACCCTAGGGCGTTCTTTTGCTGCAACAGCTAAATATGCTCCTACGTTTACCTCTCTCATGGGACGAGTAAATGGCTCATTTAAAGCCTTAGCACCTACGATTAAAACCGTACGAGCAGAATTAGATACTCTCATTAAGTATTTTAACCAAGCGGGTGCTTTAAGCACGAGTTTAGGACGTGTAATTAACGGTGTACTCAAAGCACAACAAGAAGCAGCTAAATTAAGTCGTGCTTCAAAAGAACTCTCTACTGCTAATGAGAAATTAAGCCGCACGCTAGAAGAACTAGCACGTAAAAGCAAGAAAGCAAGCGAGGAAACTGGGAAATTAGGCGAGGAAAGTCGTAAAGCTGGTAAGGAAGTTGAGAACACTAACCAAAGCTTAGAGCGAACTAATAGTATAACGGGTAGTTTAAGTGGGATGTTAGGACGCCTTGCTAGTATTTTCGCCATTAATTTTAGCTTTCAAACCGTAAAAGAAGCAGCTTTTTCGTACTCTGATTTAACTACCCAACTAACGCTTATCAAAGATCCAGCAGAGGATGCTACGGACTTGCTAAATGAGCTATTTGGAGTAGCTGAACAATCTAAACAACCTATTGAAGCTACCACTAATGCGTACGCTACACTGCGCAAATCAACCACTGATTTAGGCTTAAGTCAAAAAGAGCTAATATCTCTTACTACAACTATGACTAAAGCTATTGCTATCGGTGGTTCGTCCGCAGAAGCTACCAAGAACTCAATGGTGCAATTCTCTCAAGCCCTAAGTAAAGGTAAGCTAAGCGGTCAAGACTTTAACTCTGTAGCCGAACAAACGCCTGGTTTAGTTGACGCTATTGCCAAAGGTTTAGGCATGACGAGCGCTAAGTTAAAGCAGTATGCTAACGACGGTAATTTAACTACCGAAGATATTGTTCGCGCCTTACAAAACGCCGCACAAGTTACTGACGCTACCTATAACAAATTAGGCTTAAGTGTAACTGCTGCTTTAACTGACTTAAAAAATAAATTTACTAAATGGGTTGGTGAGCACGACCAGTTTTCGTCCAAGATTGCGCAAGGGATAAGTGTTTTAGCTAATAATTTTGATACCTTAGCAACTGTTGCTAAATACGCCCTTGTGGTTTTTGCTGGTTATAAAACGTTAAATTTAATGCAAACGCTTGGCGGTATGGCTGCAAGTGCAGAGCGGGTTAAAGCCGCATTTATGGCAGCAGCAACGCAAGCAAAACAGTTTAACCTAGCCTTAGCAAGACAAAAAGTGGCATCCATTGCGAGTGCTACGGCCAACCGTATTTTAACTGGTGCTATTGTGGCTGCTGGTGCTGCTTGGAAAGCCGTTGATATGATCTTCAAGAGCACGGTCGTAGGCTTAATAGTTTGGGGTATTGTGGAAGCTATCCAGTTCCTAGTAAAAGGGATAATGACAATCTGGGAAAAATGGAAAAGCTTAAACGGTGAAGTGCAAAAATTTGCTGCAGATACCACTAAATCCCTAGCAGAACAGCAACAAGCAGCTGAAAACTACGTTACTAAACAAAAAGCAGCGTTAAGAGAGTTGCAACGAGAGCGTGAGCGCTTAAGAAAAGATATCGACGCAGGTATGGCTTCAACCTATGGTTCGATGTATATGGCGCACGCCGATATGGCTGAAAAGCGTATAAGTGATATCGATAAAAAGATTAATGCAACTAAGAGTAATATCTCTGATGCTGAAAAGCAATTAAAGCAAATTAAGCAGCAACAAGCTGAAGAAAGTGCGGCAAAACCTAATATCCAATCTCCTGCTCAATCTGTGGCATTACCAAAAGTATCATCAGGTGGAGGTGGCGGTGTTGATAAGTTCAAGCAGAATATGCAAGAGCTTAAAAACAGCATTGAACAAGCTAGAGCTCAATACGAGTTATTGATTACTACCGGTCGTACGCAGTTCACGCATTTAGAGCAGGTAAACTTAAAGATCCAACAAGGAATTGAGGGTTACCGTAATCTTTCACAAGCGCAAATTGAAGCTTTACAACAACAGGCAGCACAATTAGACCAAATTACTGCGGCTACTGAAGCAGCTAAGCAAATCCAAGAGAATGACCAGACTATTGAGCGTTTACAACTAGAGCTTGAACTGCAATATGAAGACGCAGAAGTAAGAGAGCAAAAGCTATTACAGTACGAGCGTGAAGTATTGTTAAAAGAGCAGCTAATGGGACTGGACGAAGCTCAAGCCGAGCAATTACGCCGTAGTTACGAGCAAATGTGGGCTTTACAAGACCAAGCTAATCAGAAAAACCAAGGGCAAGTAAATCTACTTACTCAATGCATCCAGAGTGCAATGCCAACAATGAATAACTTTCGTCAAACAGTAGTAAGTGGATTTAACAGCGTTGCTGATGGCATTGCAAAAATGGTAGTAACTGGACAAGGTTCAATTAAGAAATTAATGAAATCTTTCCTCCAAAATATCGCGATTATGCTAGTTAAAGCGGCTTTAATGTTTGCACTTCTTGCCACAATGAACGCAATCGTACCGGGGTCCGGTACTGCAGTTGCTTCTATGATTAACTTAGGGGCTCAAGCGGCTGGTGTATTTGGCGGTGGTGGCGGTAAATCCGGAGGTGGCGGTGTCTCTGGTGGCTTTGGTATGTTCGGTTTCTCATCAGGTGGTTACACCGGTAATGTAGGCACTAATCAAGTGGCTGGTGTGGTACACGGTCAAGAGTACGTTCTTAACGCAGGTGCTACTGCAAAATACGGGGTTGATTTCTTAGATAAACTAAACAATCAGCAAGTAGATTTTGGCACAAAAGAAAGCGTGACTAACAGAACTGGAGGCTTGCAACAAGTAATCAATATTTACAATTATGCTGGTGCTGAAGTCTCTGCGCGTACTGGATCTGACGGATCGATCGACGTAATCATTGAAGAGAAAGTAAGAGCTGAAGTTACGGCGCAAATTGCCGAGTGGGAAGCTAATAAAGAAGATTAAAAAAAACATAAAGTAATTTCAATGCTGTAACAGTTAAACGAATGTTTAACTGTTACACTCTTGGAGCATAGTATGGCTTTAGAACGTTTTGAGTGGTACACGCCTATCGGTGTACAGGTAACCTATGACGAAGTTTTACAAACCATTGAATACGGGTGGGGATATACCGAGGTTTATTGCAAAGATCCACACGGAGCACGAGTTAATTTGAACCTGAAGTACGAGAATACCCCAGAAGTTATTAACCAAATGGCGCAATTTTTGCTTAACCACATGAACAGCGGGAAACCCTTTATCATGCCAACCAATATCAATGGAGTAAGCCGCGATTATACGGTCGTATTGAATGGTGTGCCAACTGTTACGCAGGATAACAGCAAAAAAGCAAATATTACGTTTAAGGTAGGGGAGGTTCGTTACTTTGGATAGTACGGCAAGCATATTCTTATACTCAATCCAGTTTCGCTTTATGGTAAGTAGTGATAGCCGTAAATACGAGGACTTAAACCTGCACGTTACCCCGTATAATCCGTCGGAAGAGGGGTTTAAGTATCAGGGGATAACATATTTTCCACTAAATGTCAAGTTCAACAAATTAAGCACGGATTTAGGGACGTCCAGCAAAAGTAAACTGGAAATTAGCAACGTGGACAACCGTTTAGCACCTATCATCGCACGTCATGATGACTTCATCGGTGGTAAGGTGCAGATTATGATGATTTACAAGAGCGATCTAAGTATCGTAAGTCCGGTCATCAATAAGAGCTATTTAATTTCAGCTTTAAGCGATTATAGTGCCGAAAAACTAGTGCTAGAGTTAGTTGGTATAAATGATCTGGACAGAAACTTACCACCCTTTGAAGCGCGCCAATTATGCCCGTTTTCCTTAGGTGATCGTTACTGTGGCTATGCCGGAGCCACCTCTACTTGTGATAAAACTTATAAGAACTGTCAAAAGTTGGGTAATAGCTCAAGATACGGAGGAGTACTAGGTGAAGTTAAAGATAAGTAGTGCAACAGCAAAACTAATTCAAGAAGTTGCAGACAAAGATCCAGAAAAAGAAATTGCTGGAATTTTAGTCAAAGAGAATGGAAACGTGATTTTTTATGAGTTGGAAGACGGGGGAAATGAAAAGAATGCCATTTTTAACGCGGAGAGGTATCTAGAAAGCGTTTTAAATGATACGCTGGTGGGATTAGTCCACTCACATACAAAAACGTCGGAAATGGCATTCTCCGAGCAAGATTTGGCACAGATACAATTTAGCCCATATCCATGGTTGCTCTTTTTAGCAAATAATCCAGAACCAACTTATCTTTACCATGACGGAGTAGACTATGAAAGTGATCCTTTACGGGCATTTAGCGAAAAAGTACCGCAGTGTGTACGATATTAAGATCACGAGATTAAGTGAAATACCCGAAGCATTAGAGTGCCATACGTATGGCATTAAAAGCGAAATTAAGCGTATGCAGCTAGCTGGGATTACTTTTGCTTACTACTTGAATGGTGAGTTATTAAATCTGGAAGAATTTGACATTGCGGCATACATTTTCAAACCTGAAGATGAGCTACTACTTGTGCCTGTTTATACTGCTGCATTCTTTAAAGCGATTAAGAAAGTCTTCTCTGGCGTGGCTAAGGTAATCCGCAACGTGGTTCGTGGCGTTAAGAAGCTCATTGGTTTGCAGAAAAAAGGTACAGACTCCAATACCAATGACGTGGACGAAGATGATGGTAGCGGGAAGAATGCTTTCGGTTCAAATTTGAAGAATACCTACGCAGATGGCTCACCAGTACCAATTGTGTACGGCAGAATGAAAGTGGGGTCAATCGTATTTTCAAAGAGTATTCACAGTGGAAACATCGTTACCATGGAAGATCGGTTAATTAGCCTAGAACAAAACATTACTGCCCGCAGTGCTAACGAGGAGCGAGATGATATTACATGGGAAACCCTTGAAAATGCTATTAGCGCACAATCTAAAGTAATAAGCAATTTTAAGGCATTAACCGAACAGCAATCCCTTTCCAATACTCGTTTAAAGCAGCTAATGGATATTTATCCGGAAGATTGGGAAATCTCTTTTTCTAAGGGCACAACCGAGGAAATGAGTGACTATGACTCCAACGGTTACCGTCATAGATTTATTTACGAACAGCCTTATGATTTGCCAGCGAACGTAACGTACTATTTCCATAAAGAGCATTATGAGGTCTGGAGTGGACAATCTCATGAAACGAAACAAATACGTAACCCTTTAAGACCTGCCGAAAAAATGACTGTAGGAACTTCCATCGTGCGTCGTACAAGATACGTGAAACTAAAACCTTTCACAGGATTAAGATCAAAGCTTTTCATCCAATACAATCTGGCAAATGAAAAGGAGTATAAATTAGCTAAGCTGTTCTGCGAAATGGCTAAAGCGCAACTATACTTCTACATGAACCAAGATGGTAAATCTGGCACTACTTTTGAAAAAGCAAAAGCAGCATTTACTGCAGCTGGAGGCACTTTATAACCATGCAAGAACTGCAATTAATTACTAATCAACAAGAGCAACGACTAGCGGCTGAAATCGCTAATTACCCACCGTCGAGCTTATTTGGTAATAGCGTTTCCCAGTACAACACCATCGCAAGATTATCTCAAGAATACGTTAAGAAATTAGATGATCTGTTTTCCTTTTCGGAAGTATCTGCCATCGAATATCTTAAGCAAAACTTCGGTCATACATACTTCCAAGAGTATGGGAAAGCCTTTATTGATTGCGTGCAATATATGATTAATAAGGGAGTAGCCGACGCACAGGCTGCCTTTAACAAGCGTCCAGACGTTATTGCACTAACCGCAAGTATTGAAAAATACACTCCACGCGAATTGTACGTTTTTAGCACATTCTTTCCGTGGGTTAAAGCATTAAATAGTACTGTCATCGATACCGCGCTTTTAGACTACTACCGTAATAACTTCTTGGATCGCAATCAAAAAAGCCTAGATAAGATCCTCAATGACCTCTTAACTTACCTTAAAATCCTTTACTCTATTGGTGGTAAAACCATTGCTAAATACGTGTCACAAGAAAGTAAGTTAAACAAGTTAATAAGAAACGCAAGTATTTACCCACCTAACGGGACAACTGTTAGTTTTACTGGTAAAAATGCGGGCTTTGCTATTCTTCCGGAAACTAAGCTACCAAACGGCGGGCGTACATTACGACAAGTTGAACGTGTGGTAGATATTATCAGCGTAGGACCAATCCACGGGCTAGTTGATGGCATGACATCGGTTTTCTACAATGACACGCCTTACATTTCCAAAACCAATGGCACGAGAATGGTAGCTAATGTTCAAGCGGATTTTCGTGAGGGAGAAGCTGTACAATCTGCTAGTGATTTAAGCTACTTTCCAAGCATTGCCCAGCAAGTTAACCGCACAGTAACCAAAAGCACGCCAATCACAGCAGTAGTTAACTTTCCGGATTGTACATACGTACAAGCTGTTCTAAGCGTTCCTCAATTGACAGATGCTACTATTGACGTTAAAGTAGTTTTTGAGGTTACATTAAGTAACGGAGGAACTGTAGTTAGGGATTTAGGTACGCAGACAATTTCCGGAAAGTGGTCTAATGATAAGGAATTTCCCTATACTTATCGGCTTGGAGCAGATGAAACTTTTCCGGTAACTATTACGGTAAGCAGAACTAACAGTGAGATTTTAGATGATGATAACAAGGTGAACGACCTATCATTTTCGCGAGCAATCGGCATTGCTGACAGTAGTCCGGTATATCCTGGCTATGCCTACGTTGCAAGTGCATGGGACAATACCGGTGGAACGGATAAAGAATACGAGCGTAAGTTCGAGATTTACGGACGTAAGATTAAAATCCCTAGCAATTACAATCCTTGGACACGCACTTACGAGGGTGATTGGGACGGGGAATTTAAGAAAGAACTAAGCTACTGTAACAACCCAGCCTGGATAATTTACGATCTTTTAACGGATTATTACATTGGCTTGGGAGCACAATTACCTGTTGAGAAAATCGATAAATACAGCTTTTATAACTGTGGGAAATATTGTGACGAATTGGTAAATGGTGAGCCTAGATGGGCATATAACGGCGTGATAAATAAATCGACGTCAGCCTTTAAGCTAATTAAGAATATCGCCGCAACTTGTAGGGCAAACGTTATCAATACCGACGACGGGTTAAAGATGATTATTGAACGCCCGCAGGAAGCAGTGTACCTCTTTTCCAATGCCAACGTGATAGGTGGTGAGTTCAATCGCAATGGATCGGCACTTAGAACGAGAAATAAGCGGATTGGAGTTAGCTTTACTGACCCTAATAACAACTATAAATCTAACACAGTATACGTTAACGACCTACAGCATGCTAGTGACTACCGTGCCGAGAAAAAGGTTACTCTAGCGGGCTGTACAAGCGAAGAACAAGCCGCACGGTATGGTAGGTTCTTATTAGCAGTTGAGAAGTTCGAAACGAGCACTATATCTTTCAATGCTAGCTATGACGCGTTAGAAGTAGAGCTAGGTGACGTTGTCCGGATTTCCGATTATGCAGTGAGTAATATGAAAACGAATGGTAGAGTTAGTCACGTTAGCGTATCTGGTAAAACTTGCAACGTATTTCTAGATATCGTTGATCCAGAGCTATTTAAGCTTAAGCAATTACAGTTTCTGGTAAATTCTGATCTTGGTTTAGTACTCTACTCAAACTTAACTTTAAAAAGTCAAACCAACAAGGTTACCAAGTTAACGGAATATTACGTTACAGTTGGCGTTGGAGAAAATAATTTTACACCTCAACCTGGGCAATCTTATACGTTGTTTAATAATGATTTCGAGCCAGAGTTATTTAGAATAACGGATAAGAGCATTAGCAGCGACCGGAAAATTGCATTTAGTGCGCAAAAGTATTCTCCAGATAAATTTGCGATTAGCGATGGCGTTAATAAAAAAGGTTCTGGCTTATTTAGCGTAGAGCATACTCCGTCAACCTTATACACTAAATTAAGCCAATTAAGAAACTTAAAAGTAACTCATAAAATAACTAGCGAAAAACCTGTTCTTGAGATTAAATGGGACGATCCAAGTCATAACGCCCATATAAATTATAACGTGGTCGTAAGAAGTGCCAGCGGTGATAACATTCTTTTCTCAAAAACGGTGGAAGATAGGGAAGCTTATTATTTCTTAGAAGTAGACACTAAAACAGAAGATATTGAAGTATTAGTTTTTCCAATTATTAACGGTATCATCGATCAAGCAGATTTCCTTAGTCAACGTTTACAATTAAATCTGGATAATATTAAGCCAAGTAAGCCACGCATATCTAGAATTACGGTAAACGATGACGCAACTAGAACCAGCATGCCAATCAGCATGATCGTGGATTATAGTGACGTTAAAAACGCTAGTAATATAAAAGGATTTAGATTACTATTAAGTGCTGACGAAGAAGCTCTTAAAAACGATAAATCAGAGTTAATAACAGGTAACACAGATGACATTGTGGTGTTTAACTATACCGGAAGACCTAGTAATATTAGGTTCACCCTAAACGAAGCTCAAATTAAAAAGTTAAAGCTACAAGATAAGCTGTTGGTGAATACAGGTGGCGTTTTTGGCTCTGGTAAATACTATCGCGACCTATTTATAAAAGTGATACCACTTACGAGTAGCGCTTTGGACAACGTCCACGTACAAGCGTATAAAGCCAACGGTTACGGTGTTACACGTGCTAGCATTTACACTTCTAGTCATAAAAACCCTGACGTAAAAGTCTTCTTTCATAATACAAACCCTAATTTAATACGGTTAGACTTTACAACGAGCGCTGGTGTTAGCTCTGTTAACCAAGAACCGGAAGATAAGTACCGAATACATACAGCCATCAAAAAATACACCCTTGTCACTTTCAAAATCCATGGAGAAGTTTACGGAACAGCAAGTGAAGTCGCTTCATCTGGTAATGAAAGCGTACAGGTTGCTTTAACCGAAAGTTTGTACAGAATAAGAGAACTTAAAAAAGTCCCAGCTAACCCAAAGATAGAAGTGATTACAACCTCTTGTATTGGCAGAGAAGACGAGATTAATCATAATTTTAATTTATCCGATTATGCCTATACTCCTGAAAGAAATGTTATTACAAATGGGACTGGTGTATTTCTAGAAATCGTCACTAAAGTTCAGCCTGAAGAATGGGTTGAAGCCCTTGATGGTAAGAAACCAATGCGCTGGAAGTGGCATTACTTTAACTTCTCTTTAGATGGGAAGCCAGAGGAAAGAAAGACTAACAATACCAGAGTATATAACGAATTGAGTGCCGGTGAACATAAGGTAAAATTCTTCAACATGAATATCCTAGGGGCGTGGTACTCATATGAGAGAACGATTACGGTTGCTAATGGTGCAGCTAGTGCTGATAACTTACCAAATTTCCCTATCCCTCTAAGCAAAATTAAAGTAGAAGGTGGCAGTGGACGCCCATATTTACGCCATACAGGTGACAGTATCCGCGTGGTAAGTGATCCACTATTTAGCTATAAGGAAATCTTTACCGGTGATTTAGTCAATACTTATCGTAAGAAATCTTCCAACAACCGAAGCTGGAGAGATCCACAAGATATCGCACAAGGAAATACCATTACCAACGCTATAAGCTTTAACCTTGCTAATAACGAAAATATTATCCTAAACAATGCGGTAGGTGTTGTTTTGCGTGGTAACAAAATCAATGGAGAAATGACGGAGGTAACCATAGGGACCGAGAAAACGAATGGTCTCTACTTTAACAGTAAAACCAAGCAAATAGATTTGCACTACTCTGGAAAGCTGGATTTAAATGAACTTATCTACGATATTACCGAGATAGAATTGCGTCAAGGATTACCTAATAAAACGCTTAGAAAATTCTCCACTCTAATTAGTACTAACGAGAAGGGGATTGGATATTTCCAAAGAGAACTCCATATCGTTGATATAGATAATATTACTGTGGATAAAGTTAATCCGAGTAACGTGCAAGCTTACGTAATATATGACGACTCCGTTCTTGCTGGAACTAATGCTATCCAAGTTATTACCAGAGATAGTAACGGTAATCCAGTAGCGGCAGCTGTTAATATTACTATTAATTTCTACGCAGTATAAGAGAGTTAAATGACAAGAAGAAGACAAGACCAAATAACAGCTGACACTGACGCCCTAGACGTCTTTGATACGTGGCAAGGTGCAGTAACCGACGCTTTAACCTTACGTGCTAATGACGCAAAATATAACGTAAACGGCCAAGTATATTTTGACCAAAACGATAAAACCCTAAGTCGAGCTACAAAAGCAGCTAGCAGTGATAATAAAACTATCTGGTCGACTGATTACAATATGGAGGGTTTCCCGTTTGCAAAGATTTACCAACAACGACAAGGTAATAGCGGGGCTAATCATGAATTAAGTAATTATTACAACGATCTAATCCTTTACCAAGACGGTCTTAATAGTGCTGATTTACGGAAAACT
Source organism: Psittacicella hinzii (assembly GCF_003585935.1). Lineage (GTDB taxonomy): Bacteria > Pseudomonadota > Gammaproteobacteria > Enterobacterales > Psittacicellaceae > Psittacicella > Psittacicella hinzii. The sequence continues at coordinate 10,171 of NZ_NRJG01000031.1, read as the reverse complement.
CCTAACCAACTGGTAACTATGGAGTTCTTTCAAAAGGTTATTACGCAACTAACTTTTGCCGAGAATAGCCCAAGAAACTACTCTAGCAGCAACACCGAGTTGTTATCAGGTTCTAAATCAAATGGAGCTGATGACCAATGGAGTTTCAAGGTTGCTGGACTAACTATTAAGATGGGTATTGTCAATCGAAACGAATGGAAAGGCACTGTTAGCTTTACTAAGGCTTTCGAAAACCAAGTATTAAATATACAATTAACAGGGATCGCAAACAGCACTTCGAGCAAAACAGATTGCTACGTAGATCAAGCAACCAAATTAAATCCCAAAGAGGGCTTTAACTTCCTCTGCTCTTATAGAACAAATAATAAGAGCTATTTTTACTGGTTAGCAATTGGCTATTAAGGATTTATAAGATGAGCGAAACTTACACATACTGGTATGACCCAGTTACTAACGAATTATATGAAGTTGACGGCTTTCGTGCCCCAACAATAGATTGCGTTAAAATAACTGCTGACGATTACGCTTATTACAAATACCGCGAAGATGACGTTCAACCTGATGAAAAGGGATATCCTAGTATTGTTTTTAACCCTTTCGGTGGAGAAGATTTTGCGCACTGGGATAGAGAGAAACAAGAATTTGTTCAAGACAAAGAAGAACTAGAGCTTTACACAGCATACCGTCGTAATGAATTACGCTTTGTAGGTTATCAAGCAGCGATGAACTTAGTAAGTGAACAGGCCGAAGCTAATCGTCTTACGTTTATTGAACAATTATTTACACGTACACTGTTACGTGAATGTGAGCTATATGCTAAAGGAAACCTACCAACAAACTCCGAATTAGAAAAATATTGCTTACTCAATGAAGTTAGTATTGAAGATAAAGTAGAAGAGATTTTAAAGGAGCAAGCTAGAGTTAACGAATTAGCTCAAGCAGCTTACTATTTCAGAACGTATATCGACAAACGAGTGCTTGAGATTGACGTAACTGACAATGAAGCATATTCTCTTTTAATGCAAGAATTGAGCAATTTTAAGCTTGATTTTATTCTTGAGGTATATAGAATCGGATTAGAAGAAAAAACGCAACAGAGAGCAAAATAAACGCATTTAACGACCAAACCCCGCAATCATTTGATTACGGGGTTAAGCTTTACCTATTATTCTTGAATAAATATTTCGTAACAATTAAAACAAGTCCAAATAATTCTAAAAGAGTTCCTGAAATATACAAATGGAGAGCGTACTGCTCATACTTAATTTTCTGCAATCCTACAGCAATAAATACTCCGTTCATAATAGTCAATTGGACAATCATGACTAGAATTAATCCAATGGCGTATTTTTTCTTTAATTGAATATCTATTTCGAAATTATCATTCTTTAATTTAATAGTACGTTTTTGTTCTAGATCTGTAGGGGCTTTTTCGCTTTCGTTCTTAACTAGATCAGTAGCCTTTTTGGCTAAGCGTTTAGATAATTCTTGATCGGACATTTATTTCACTAGTATTACTCATTACCTGAAGTTAAGTTATATTGAATATTTAAGTTTTGCAGTCTATAAGTTAACGCTTCTAAAGATACATTAAATTGAGAAGCTAATTCTAGCATTTGAGTTTGATTTAGACTTTTACCTTTTTTACGGATTTCTTTCTCAGGCATTAATAAAGCAGCGGCAAAACTATTAGCAAATATTTCTTCTTCGTTATTACCTTGTGATGATAATAATCCTCTAAAATCAAATTTTTCGTAAGTATCTTCCAATTTTAAAATGAAAGTATTGTATAAGTAATGACCTAACTCATGAGCTACAGTGAAACGTTTTCTTACGCCAGGTTCACTTGTTTCAACCATAATTATAGGAAAACCCATTTCAGCAGTTTTAATTAAAGCACCGGATACTTCTTCAGGTAAATCATCATAGTATACATCTATACCGAAACGTCTTGATATAGCTACAGGATCTACTGGAAAAACGTCATCCCAAAAATTTGTCAATACGTCACTAGCTAATTTAGATGCTTTATTACGCACGGAACACATATTGACCTCCGTTTCACATAAGACACTTACAAAAAAAGAGCTAAACTTACGCTCAGCTCTACCACCTATATTTAACTAAAGAAAATTAACGAGGAGAAATCAATGGTATGATCCGTGTAAACTTACGCACAGGATGAGGCAATACTCCCTTTTAAGCAGAAAGAACGCAATAACCCCTTTCATCAGGATTACCTCTTTTTGGTTAAATTGGAATATTAATCGTTTTATCAAAAAAGGATTAAATAAAACGACCATTAATTTCATTGTTAAAGATCTTCAAGAACAATTTCTTGATACGTTTATTATACCATATTTTCGGGGAAAACAACAATTTATAAAGATTATTTTGCGAATTTTACAGCGTATTCTTTAATAATTTCTTGACTATCCATTTCCCTAGCACGGCCCTTAGCAAAAGCATTTTTCCAAGCCTTATCTTCGTGGCTACGATCCACTAAACCAAAGTCAGACGATTTAAGCACAGTGTTGAATAATTTATCAATAAAACCCCTAACTTGCTTTTGGTCTGGACTACTAAAGTGCTTATACACGGAAAACTTATCAGCTAGTTGCTTAAAATGATCCTCATTATACTTACGCAATAAATACACAGAGTTAATTACTGGTCCGTAATACCAAGCTTGAAACTTAGCTGGAAAAAGTTCAGCAGGTAAATTATAAGTAACCTCCGAGATATCTTTATTTTCCTCATGAGCTGTAAACATAGCACTGTAATATGCGTAAAGGAAATAAAGAGCTTTTTGTAATTTTAGTGGTGGAATAGTGTCCACCTTTGTGTATAAGTACGCTATTAAATCTTCAACGTTTTCAAAGAAATATTTTTTAGTCATCTGCAATTACCTAAAATAAAAAACCCTAGATATTTCTAGGGTTCAATGTCATTATCTACCAAGGAAAAAATAATAATGATTTAGCTAACAAAATTATCAGCTTGCCAGAAGTCGTTACTCCCAATTAAACGAACTAACAAGCGGACATCCTCATCTAACTGACCGTTAAACGAAGTAATGATCGGGGTTTTTACAAGTGGAAATTTCACACCATCGTCAACCCTAAAAAATGGTAGTAATTTCTGTGAAAGTTCATAGAATGCTCTACCCCCGAAAATCTTTTTGACCTCTTTATCCACACTAGTTTCAGCAACTAAATTATGCCCACGTAAATAGTAACTATAAAAGCTCTTGACAATAAGTTGCATATTTGGATCTTCGTAAGGATCTGTTGCACTAGTGTCTTTTGGATAAACGTGATCGCGATGGAAAATTACAGCACTAGCGGTTAATTTTACTTCATTGTTAATTTTTGTTAATGGGAAATAAGTGGTTCTAATCGAACGTAGTGTTCGGTGTAATTCCCCAAAATCTGCGTCGTCATCGTTTAAATGATTTAACGTAATCTCCTTAATATCATCGTAGATATCTGCAAAAGGAGGATAGTTATAAAAGTCATCTTTATACAGCATTGCAGAGGCATACAACAAGCTGCTAATCACCGAACGATCAAGAATAAAGAGCTTATTCTCCCCATCTTTTGGATACTCTAGCTTGTTTTGTCGTGCAGCTACTGCAAATAGTGCCGCTTGTGATACAGGATCTAATTCTTTAATCCAACCATCTTTCACGTAACGCGCCAACCAAGTGCTGAAGTAATGCTTTTGAACAGGGTTAAGATCATTGATAATCTCAACTTCGATACTTTTATCTAAAGATTTTTTTAACTCCCTAGCTAAAGTAGTTTTACCTGTGCTATCAGCACCTTCAATAATTAAAAATCTAACAGTCATATGTAATTACCCCACGCTTTGAATAAAGTGTTTTTCCACCATATTGTTAACAACAAAGAATAAGCGATTAAAATCAAAAGCGTCTTCGTTATTAGCATTGCTTAATTCTTCAATTTCGTTAATCTTACTACTGAAAAGGAAGTCCTGAAATAATGAATCTATTACCTCTTCGCTTAAACCTTTTTTAGTTAATTTAGCGTGCGGTGTAACCTCATAATATGATCCGTTAAATTTAATTGAGTAATCATAGTGAGGATTGTGTTCCAGTTCTATTAGAAACAAAATTTGACTTGATAAATCTCTTAATCTCTTAGTGTCTAAGGTGTCCCATCTCAATGCAGTAAACTCTACAAGTAGTAAATCAAGCTGTTCAAGAGCTGGAGTTAACTTAAATTTATCAAGAAAAAATTGTATAATCATTTTTAAGTCGCTTATTTTCTGTTTACCTCTAGTATACTTTTCGGTAATTACTAAATTTTATTTTTGCGACGATATATCAATAGGTTATTTCTTGTTTTAGGTTGGAGTAAAAATTAGTTATTGAAATACCACCTAATTATGGTCGTGATTTACTCGAAGGCAGACAGCCAAGCGTTGGTTTTTACATTGATGGTGCTTATCCTTCGGTGGCCGAGAATTTACGTTCTTCGATTAGTGGGTTAATGTCGCAATATTTTAGCGATTATTATCGTAGCCAAGGGATTGTAGTTCCGGATAATAATAGTTTACTCGCTGTGCGCTTTGTGTATAACCAAGATTTCAAATCGGTATATGCTCTTACTCCAGGCATTATTATGCTAGCGATTATGATGATTCCCGGCATTATGATGGCTGTAGGCATAGTCCGTGAAAAAGAAATAGGTTCAATTATGAATCTTTATGGTTGTCTAGCAAGTAAAATGCAATTTCTCTTAGGTAAACAAATCCCCTACATACTCTTATCTTTAGTTGCTTATTTAGTCTTAGTGCTTATTGCAATTTTGGTTTTTGGTGTACCAGTCAAAGGATCGTTTTTAGCAATGCTGTTAGGGGCAGTGATTGCAATTTGTGCTTCAACAGGTTTTGGTATGTTAGTTTCGACTTTTGTTAAAACGCAAGTAGCAGGTTTATTCTTAACGGCCATTGTCCTTATGGTGCCAACTATGAACTTTTCAGGCATGATGTCTCCAACTTCATCATTACCTACTTGGTTATCGACTTTAGCTCACTTATTCCCTGGTGCTTGGTTTCAACAAATAAGTTTAGGTGGCTTTACTAAAGCATTAAGTTTTACTTCTTTCTTAGTACCTTATTTAGCTCTTAGCATAATCTACTTAGTGTATTTAACTCTAGCAAATCTTTTCCTTAAAAAGCAGGAGCCATAAATGTTACGTTGGTTAAAAAACGTTGGTTATCTCACGGTTAAGGAACTGCGTAGTTTATTTTCGGATTTTGTTTTAATCGTTCTAATTATTCATCTATTTTCTCTTGCGCTTTATATCATTGCAAGTATGCCTACGACTGAAATGAAAAACGGTTCGGTTGGTGTAGTAGATAATGATAAATCGGCTTTAACTTATCAATTACAAGATGCTTTAATTAAGCCTACGTTTAAACAAGTAGAGTCTATAAGTGTTGAGCAAATAGATCAGAATATGGATAAGGGGAAATATACTTTTGTTATCGTTTTTCCTCCAAATTTTGAAGCTGATACTTTAAAAGGTTTAAAACCGCAAATCCAACTTTTAATTGACGCTACAGCCATGACACAAGCTAGCGTCGGAGCGTCATATATTTCGCAAATTTTTAATCAAGAAATAGCTCAAGCTCTTCATACCAATGCAGTAAATAGTCCGGTCGAAATTGTAACTAATGTACTCTACAATCCAAATTATTATAGTGATTGGTTAATGAGTACCATGCAAATAGTTGGCAGTAGTACCCTTTTAATTCTGTTACTGGTCGGAGCAGCAGTAATTCGTGAACGCGAACGTGGTACGATTGAGCATTTATTAGTAATGCCCGTGAGTTCTTCTGAAATAGCTTGCGCTAAAATCTTTGCCAATAGTTTAGTGATTTTAGTCGTATCAACTCTTTCACTAATTTTTATGGTAAAAATGGTGTTTGGCTTACCAGTTGCTATGCTGCAAATACCGTTATTTATGGTGGGAGCTGTATTTTTCTTATTTGCTATTTCAGCTTTAGGGATTTTACTAGCCATTATTGCGCCAACTATGCCTCAGTTTGCTTTACTCTGTATCCCTGCTTATATGGTTATGTACCTGTTATCAGGTTCGACAGCACCTGTTGATAATATGCCAGAGCTAGCTCGCTTTTTTAGTCAATTTTTACCGACAACTATTTATGGTTCATTTATCCAATATGTCGTATTCCGCGGCGCTGGTATCCATATCGTATGGTTGCACTTAGTAAAATTAGCTGCTCTAGGAGCTGTATTCTTAACTATTACATTAGTGCAATTTAAAACTATGCTTTCACGACAAGGTTAATTGCAAATTAACTCGAGTATAAATATGAAAATTTGGCAATTAAGTACAATAGGTTTAGCAGTATTGCTTACTGCTTGTACCAATAATGTAAATCTTCAATCAGATGTAGCTATCCCACAAAGCTATAGTCAAACTAAAGAAACACGTGATACTTCAGCGATAACTAATTTTGCCACTTGGTGGTTAAATTGGCATAATCCTGAATTAAATCGTCTTATTTCTTTAGGTCTAGAACATAATAAAGATTTAGCTCTTGCTAAAGCTTGTCTAAATGAAATTGGAGCTAATTACGACCTAGCTAAAGCTAATCGCCGTCCCCAAGTAGGGGCTAGTGCTAAGGCTATGGGTGCAGGTTCAAATGTAGAAGCTGGAAATTACACTCCAGATAGTACAACCAATTATGGTTTATATGGTGGAATTACTGCTTCTTGGGAATTAGATATCTTTGGCGCAAAAACTGCTGATAAAGATGCCGCTTACCATACAATGTTAAAAACACAACAAGAAATGTATGGTACTCAGCTCTTAATTACAGCTAACATTGCTCAAGCGTATTTTACAGCTCAGGCTTATAAGCAACAAAAAACTCTTGTGAGCCAACAAGTAGCAAGTCTGAAACAACTTCTAAGTTATGTCCAAGGTCGTTTTCAAGCTGGTAAAGTTACGAGCTTTGAGGTGCAACAAGTAGAAAAACAACTTGCAGCTACCCAAGCGCAATTAGAGGTATTACAAGCAAATGTTGATACCCAAGTACGTAATTTAGCCATTCTCACTGGACAAGTGCCACAAAGCTTTAGCGTCGATTTAACAACTAATTCTCTAGCTTCTTTACCTGCTGTTCCTTATGCTGGACAACCAAGTGATTTATTAGATCGTCGTCCAGATTTACAAGCGGCATATGAACAAGTGCAAGCGGCGGCAGCTAAACTAGCTTCAGCTAAAGCAGATTTATATCCGCGTTTTACAATTGATTTTAGTGGCTTTTTAGGTCGTATTCAATTGTCTAATCAAATGGATTACCTTACAGGATCACTAGCAAGCGGTGGTATAGGTGTCAGTTTACCTATTTTTACAGCTGGTCGGATTAAAGCGAATATCAATGCCGCTAATGCACGTTTACAACAAGCATTAATTAGCTATGATAAAACCTTGCTTCAAGCTTTAGCTGATGTTGATAATGCTTACCAAATGCAGTACGCATTAGAGCAACAAAGTAAAAATTTAACCCAAGCTGTTAAGCTGGCACAAAAGCAAGTTACTGATGCAAAATTAATGTATCAATATGGAGCTAAAACTCTAGATCAAGTTCTAAATACAATTATAGATTCCTTAAACTATCAAACCCAATTATTAAATAGTCAATTACAACAAGCAATTAATATGTTGTCACTGTACAAAGCTTTAGGCGGTGGCTGGTAATAAAAAAATCCCAAACTTCTCTTGCAAATCAAGAAAAGTTTGGGATTTTTTTTGATGCTTAAATTAAGTAAAATTACTTAATTGTTTTATCGGCATTAGATAAAAATGCGTAATAAAATTGATAACCATGCAATAAATATAGTTAAACTAAAAATTATGCATTAGGGTCATCGTTGATTTTGTCATTTGCCGCTTGGGATTGCTTTTGTGCCAATTGTGCTTCTTGTTGGACTTGAGATTTTTCTACTTCAATTAGAGATTTATAACCAATCACAAGGTAGTCAACCATTGACCAAATAGTTAACACTACGGCTAACCACACCAAACCAATACTTAAGTATTCAATCCAGTGCATGCCTTCGTAAATTGGTGAATATCTATTCGGACGCCAGAGTAAATAAACAATTGCAAACATTTGCGCAGTTGTTTTTACTTTGCCTAAATAAGATACTGCTACTTTCGAAGACTGTCCTAAATCAGCCATCCATTCTCTTAAAGAAGAAACGATAATTTCACGCGATAAAATAATAATTGCAGCAATAGTTACTAATACATCAGAATATTCATGAAAACTATTATGTGTATATTCGTAAACGATAATAACTAAAGCTACACTTACACATAATTTATCGGCTACTGGATCTAAGAAACGTCCAAAATGACTTATAGCATTTAAACGACGTGCTAGAAAGCCATCAATCCAATCTGTAAGTGAAGCAATTAAAAAGATTAACGCTGTATAAAAATGACTTGGTCTTTCTGGTAACAAGAAGTAAGCTAATACCATAAGCGGTATTAATACCAGACGGAACAAAGTAAAATAAGTGGGAAGAGTAATACGCATTTTTATTCCAATTAGGCTTAAAAGTTAATGATCACACTAAATGGTAGTGATGTTTATTACTACTTAATGTGGCTCGCACGGCTTATTTTTCAAATAAAGCCGCGTGTAGACTCTTGATCGTATTATCAGCTTGATCAGCTTTTACTAATACGCAAATATTATGATCACTTGCCCCTTGGCAAATCATACGAATTGGGTAAGAATCTAGAGTTTCAAGCGCAGAAGCTACACCTTTAGTGGCTGTAAGATTATTACCAATTAGAGCAATTAAACTGTAATCATGCTCGATTTTAACTTTACCTAACTCTTCTAATTCGGTAATTAGAGCTGGGTTTTCTAACAGAGCTTGACCTTTATTTTGTTTATGATCTAAGGTAATGGCAATAGCCACTTCTGAAGTAGTTACACAATCTACTACTACATTGTATTTAGTAAAAATGTTAAATACTTTTGATAAAAAGCCTGAAGTGCCTAACATTTTTAAGCTAGAAATAGTAAGTAAAGATTGGTTACGTTTACAAGCAATACCACGGAATAAAGGTGGGTTATCTACTGATTGTGTTACCCAAGTACCACCTAAATCAGGGTTTTTACTGTTACCAATAAATACAGGGATATTTGAGCGAACCGCCGGTAAAATAGTTGCAGGGTGAAGAACCTTAGCTCCGAAAATAGCCATTTCAGCTGCTTCTTTAAAGCTAATATGCTCAATGCGCTGTGCATTTGCAACAATACGTGGATCAGTGGTATAGATACCTGCTACGTCTGTCCAAATATGGCACTCTTTAGCGTTAATAATTTCAGCAAATAATGCAGCTGAATAATCAGAACCACCACGACCTAGAACTGCAGTTTTACCTTCATCAAGTTGACTACTGATAAAGCCTTGCGTAATCACTTTGGTAGTGCCGTCGGCAATTAAAGAAGTTACTTTGTGCGCATTAGCTAAAGTAGCGTCTAAATCAACTGTAGCTTCTGAGAAATTACCAGTTGTATAGATAACTTCACGTGCATCTAAATATTCAACTTTGCAACCTTGTTCTTTACATAAGTGGGTAAAGATCATAGTTGACATTAACTCACCATGAGCCACAATAGCTGCTGCTAGAGCCTCATTAGTTGCTAAACTCGCTGCTTCAGACAGGCTGGTAATGTGTCTTAAACAAGATTCAATTTTATTCGCAATTTCTTCTGGAAATTGTAAGCGATTAATAATATTGAATTGAATTAAACGAATTTTCTCTAATAATTCTTTACGCTTATTCTTATCACAACCTGCTGCAAGTTCTACTAAAAGGTTGGTTACGCCTGCAGAAGCACTTAAAATTACAACTTTTACTTGCGGGTTTGCATTAATAATGTTAAAACAGTTTAACATTGCATCATAGTCAGCAACAGATGTCCCGCCAAATTTCGCAACGATATAGTCTTGTGACATAATGGTGTATATCTGGATAAATTAATTGTTTAAAACAATTACAGGTTAAAGTTAATAAGAAAATTTGGTAAAGAAATGGCTTAGCAAAATTTACTTAAAAATAGCATATTTAAATAAACCGAATTACTA
>NZ_NRJG01000030.1 GCF_003585935.1 Psittacicella hinzii | reverse complement strand
TGTATAAGCAATAGTACTAAATGATGATTGCTCGTTTAATTTATTAAATACGCCTACAGTAGCAAATGTAGCAATAAATGCTAAAGCTGCACCGAAAAGATTACGGCGATTAAAAATTGATGTTTTAGTTACCACATCACTAGCTTGTGAATTATTAGCTACTTGAGAGTTATCTGCAGCTTTTTCTTCTACAGCTTGGCTAAAGAAAGCACCACGTTGCACATGGGTATTGGTGTTAAGATTAGCACCGTACTCATATGTTGGTTTAGCCATATTCTCTAAAGTAATATGTGGTAAGTCTACAGATGAATCTAATTCTAGATCATCAAATTCGCTATCAATAATTACATCTTCTTGAGCTGCAATTCTTGCCATAACGCTTTGCGTGAAATCAAAGCTTGCGAATTTAGAACAATCTTCAGTAGGAACGTAATATTCTTCATCAGGTGTTACATCAACATCTTTATCTTTTAAAGTTAAGATGTCTGTAATTAGTTGGTCATAAAAAAGATCTTTTAATGAAGTTTTTCCTGCTGCTAATTCATCTGCAATGTTAATTAGATGATTTACGCTCATAAAATATTCTTTTTATTAAAGTTTAGATAGTACATCATTCTCTTCTAAGAGTTGTTTGTACATTATTCTTGCGCGATTGATGCGTGAGCGTACAGAGTCTACGGTAATATCTAGTTCTGTACTAATTTCTTTATAACTAAGTCCTTTTTCAACTCTCATTAAAAAAGGTTTAAGTATATGTTCTGGTATTTGATGAAGTAAGTTTTCAAGAATAATACGATTTTCATCTGCAATTAAAGTCTCTTCAATTGAGTTCGTTTTATCTTCTTGAAGATCAACATAAGAACCATCGTAATCAATATCTGATTCAAAGGTTAAACTAACTCGGCGACTGCGAGCGCTAATTGCATTTAACATTTGGCGAATACCAATGGTACATAGCCAAGTGAAAAATTTACTTTTACCTTGAAATGAATCTAATCTTCGGTAAGCGAGAACAAAAACGTTTTGTGCTACATCTTCGACCAAGCCGTTATCACCATATTTCTTTAGCAGAAATTGGATTAGGCGGTTTTGATATCTCGTTACTAAGATCCCAAAAGCATTCATATCGCCGCTTTTGATACGGTCGATAAGCTTAAGTTCTTGTTGATGCAAACTTTCATCATTATCATCAATTTGCTTTAAGCTTTGCTCTGACATGAGATGTCTCAATAATACTAAAGGCAAAAACTTTTAAGCAATCTGTCGTAGCTCGTTATTTCTATAATATTAGACAAATTATTTTCTTAAAAGTTTTATAAATTTAAAAAATAATTTTGGTTTACCAAAATCATGGCTAGAATTCGGGGAACAACTGTAGTTTTTCATACAGTTTCTGTTTTATTATACTAAAATTTTATAATTTGCACAAATTAACCGTTATTAAAACAAGGACTTCATACCCTGCTTATTTCAGCCATGCTTCTTATTTGTCAAATATTACAAGTACTTAGACAAATGAAAACCGAAAAAGTTGCAAACTTTTACAAAAAAATTAGGGATAGATAACTCTATCCCTTAAATTTATTCTGGATCAGGACGGAATTGGGCTAAAGCTTCTGAAAGTTTTTGTTTTGCTTTAAGCTCAATTTGGCGTACCCGTTCATTAGAAAGATTGAATTTAGTTGCAATTTCATTTAAAGTAGCTTTTTCTTTAACTTCTGGGAAGAAGTCTTCAGCTACACGTACTTTAATAATATATTGCTCTCTTTCATCAAGTAGCGTATGGAAAGCTTCGAAGAAAGCTTCGCGTAAATTACGTGAAGTTTCATCTTCCTCTACTTGTTTAGCAAAATCAGAGTTTTCATCGGTAGTAAATGCTGATGGGTTGTAAACGTTTTCGTCATCATCACCAGCATCTGTTTCAAATGAAGTAGCTTTGGTTAAAGCCCCTTCAATACTTCTTACATAACTCGCGGTTTTGTTATTAAGAGTTTTAGCAATATCTTCGTAGTCTTTATTTGTTAAAGGACGTTCAGCACGAATTTTTAAAATTGCAGTTTTTGCTAATGAAGCATCTTTGGTTGTGATAGTTTTGGTAGCGTAAGCTAATTGATTTACTAATTTAGAAATATTTTTCTTAATATGGTGGTAGGCATAAGTAATTAAACGTCCACCATTAGATTTTTCTTGATCGTAATTTTTTACAGCTTCAACAAAGCCTTCAAAAGCCGCTTGATTTAAATCTTCATCAGCAACGTTTGAATATTTATAGTCTTTGTATACTAAGTGTTCAATGTATTTAGTATAGGCTTGTAAAAGGGTTGTAAAAGCTTTTTTACGCTCACTAATATCAATTTCTAAATCGTTGGCAGTTTTAATTAAAGCGTCTTCGATTTCTTTAGTTAGTACTTTACGTACCCCGCCAACAAAGTAAACAATTTCTTGTCCACGACTTTCACTATTTTGACTATTAGTTTGGTTATCTTTTTGTTTAGTAGTTTGACTACTTTGATTACTCGTAGCTGTAGTAATGGGACTTACATTGGCTGAAGAGTAAGCAGCATTAGTCATGCTACTAGTTGTGGTATTTAAATCTATATCTGCAGTTTTAGTTTTTGTCTCTTGAGCCATAGCAGTTATTCTTTAAATAGTGCATTAATGAATTCATCAGCATTAAACGGTTGGAGATCATCGATTTTCTCTCCTACACCAATGTAACGGATAGGTTTTTGGAATTTATCACAGATTGCAAAAATCACTCCCCCTTTAGCCGTACCGTCTAGTTTAGTTAAGTTAATACCAGTAATAGGTACAGCTTTATTAAATGCTTCAACTTGACCAACCGCATTTTGACCGGTTGAAGCATCTAGAGTAATCATTACTTCGTGAGGTGCGCTAGGATCTAATTTTTGTACTACACGCACAATTTTACTTAATTCATCAAGAAGATGCTGTTTGTTAGATAAACGACCTGCAGTATCTGCAATTACAACATCAATGCCTTTAGATTTAGCAGAATTAAAAGCATCATAAATAACCGCAGCACTATCTGAACCTGGTTTTTGGGCAATAACTGGAACTTGGTTACGATCACCCCATTCTTGTAATTGTTCAATAGCTGCAGCACGGAAAGTATCAGCTGCTGCTAAAATAACGCTTTTACCTTCTTGCTGTAATTTTTTGGTTAACTTACCAATAGTAGTAGTTTTACCAACACCATTTACCCCAATCATTAAGATTAAGAATGGTTTATGATCTTTAATTTCAAGTGGTTTTTCGCAAGGTTCGACAATGCTTTTTAATTCAACTTTTAGTTGCTCATATAGAGCTTGAGCATCATTAAGTTGGGTTATTTTGACGTGATCAGTAAGATTCTTAATAATTTTATCAGTAGTATCAATCCCTACATCGGCAATCAGTAAGTTTTCTTCTAAACGTTCAAAAAGATCACGATTGATTTTTTTCCCAACAAATAGAGCAGAAATCCCAGCACCAATATTTTGTCCAGTTTTTGATAAACCAGATACTAAACGTGCAAAGAAACCTTTTTTCTCTTTAACCGGAGTTTGTTCTGCTAAGAAATTGTGTTCTTGTGCTGCAGGTTTATCTGCTGGTTCAGATGTAGTATCTTCTTGCTTATCAATATCAGCTGTATTTTGTTCTAACTTAGGCTCTTCTTTTATAGCGTTGTTTTCTACTAAATCAACTTGTTCTTTATCAATTTGTACTTGATTGTCTAAAGCTTGATCTTGTTCAAGCTCATTTGCAGTAGCTTCTACTGTACTTAGAGCTTGATCATTAGCTTGATCACTAATTTGATCATTAACTTGTTCTGTAGCTTGTGCTACTTGTTGTTCGTTTGAGTTCTCTTGCTTAAGTGATTGTTGATCTTTTTGTTCTGAAGCTTGTTCTTTTGTCTTTTCTTCATTATTACCAAAAAGATTTTTAAACCAATTTAAAGCCATGAAGTATTCCTTTTTTGTCTGTATTTACTTATATATAAGTACTAAAAATTAGAAGTTATATATAAGGAAACAACTGCTTATCCTAGCTAGAGTATAAGTAAAATTATAACAATTTTTTAGAATATTCACAAGTTAAGCAAAAAGCAAGAGGGAACTAAAAAAGTTCCCTCTACTTCGTTGCTAGTGTTTTTGCATATTAATATATTCATAAGCACGAAGTTTAGCAATTTCGCGCTTAAGTTTAGCGGCAACAATATCAATATCTTCACTATCCTTAGAGTTAGAAAGACGATTTTCTGCAGCTTCTTTAGCTTTAAGAATACGTTCTTTATCTAATTCTTCGGCATGGATAGCAACGTCAGCCAGAATGGTAACTATATTTGGTTGCACTTCAATAAAGCCACCAGATGTATACATGGCATGAGGTTCACCATTAATATAAAAGCTTACTACTCCAGGTTTTAAACGAGATAGTAGTTGGGCGTGTTTAGGGTAAATCCCTAATTCACCAGCTTCAGCAGTTACGTTAACGTAATCTACAGTACCTTTATACATTACTCTATCTTGGCTAACAATAACAAGATCTATAGTACTTGCTGACATACTAACCTCTGCTAGCTTGAAATAAATGAACGCTGACTAAAATTAGTAAGCAAGAGTTTTAGCTTTTTCTACAACTTCGTCAATTGTACCTTGCATGTAGAACGCTTGTTCAGGGATATCATCGTATTTACCCTCTAAAATACCTTTGAAACCACGAATAGTTTCTTTTAGAGGTACGTATTTACCATCTGAACCAGTGAACACTGAAGCTACGAAGAATGGTTGAGATAAGAAACGTTCAATTTTTCTCGCACGAGCAACTGTAAGTTTATCTTCTTCTGATAATTCATCCATACCAAGAATTGCGATAATATCTTTTAGCTCGGTGTATTTTTGCAGAGTGTGTTGTACACCAGTTGCAACGTTATAGTGCTCTTCACCAATTACGTTCGGGTCTAATTGACGAGAAGTTGATGATAGAGGGTCAACCGCTGGGTAAATACCTAATGAAGCGATTTGACGTGAAAGAACTACTGTTGCATCAAGGTGAGCGAACGTTGTTGCTGGAGATGGGTCAGTAATATCATCGGCAGGAACGTATACAGCTTGTACAGAGGTAATCGAACCTTTTTTCGTTGAAGTGATACGCTCTTGTAGTACACCCATTTCTTCAGCTAGAGTAGGTTGGTAACCTACGGCTGATGGCATACGACCTAATAAAGCTGATACTTCAGTACCCGCTAGTGTATAACGGTAAATGTTATCGATGAATAAAAGAACGTCTGAACCTTCATCACGGAAACGTTCTGCGATAGAAAGACCAGTTAAAGCCACACGTAAACGGTTACCTGGTGGTTCGTTCATTTGACCATAAACTAGTGATACTTTATCAAGAACGTTTGATTCTTTCATTTCATGATAGAAGTCGTTACCTTCACGAGTTCTCTCACCTACCCCTGTAAATACAGAGTAACCTGAGTGCTCGATCGCGATGTTACGAATTAATTCCATCATGTTAACAGTTTTACCTACACCGGCACCACCGAATAGACCAACTTTACCACCTTTAGCGAATGGACAAATTAAGTCGATAACTTTAATACCAGTTTCTAGTAATTCTGTTGAGTTTGCTTGCTCTTCATAGCTTGGAGCTTTTTGGTGGATAGAACGAACTTCGTTGCTATCAATCGCACCCATTTCATCAATTGGTTCACCTAGAACGTTCATAATACGTCCTAAAGTACCTTTACCAACTGGTACAGAAATTGGCGCACTGGTATTTTTAACTGCTAAACCACGGCGTAAACCTTCGGTTAGACCCATGGCAATACAACGTACTACACCGCCACCAATTTGTTGTTCAACTTCAAGCACGAAACGATGGCCTAAATCTTGAACTTCAAGAGCGTCATAAATTTTTGGTACTGCGTCTAGTGGGAATTCCACGTCGATAACCGCACCAACAATTTCTACAATCTTACCTAAAGACATTGGTAATCCTCTAATTCTTTATGATTAAACTGCTGCAGCACCTGCAACAATCTCATTAAGTTCGTTTGTAATACTTGTTTGACGAGCTTTGTTATATACAAGACTTAACTCATCAATAAGTTTTGAAGCATTGTCAGTAGCCGCTTTCATTGCAATCATACGCGCAGCTTGTTCACATGCTAAAGATTCAAGAATACGTGCATGTACAACAGTATGTACATAACGGCTAATTAAATCTTTAAGAAGCTCTTCGGCATTATCATCGTCGTAGATATAGTCCCAACTATTACCATCTTCTAGTTGGTCAACATCTTGAGGTAAGTGTGGTAAAGGTAAATATTGTTCTCTACGTGGTTCTTGTGACATGGTATTGATATATTTATTGCTAAATAATTCAATCATGTCGTATTTACCACTTAAGAAGTCTTTTTCAATCCCTTGTACAAAGCCTAGTGTTACTTCGGCTTCAGGGCGATCACCAATACCAGTTAATTGATAAGCGATTTTACTTCCTACACTGTGGAAAAACCCAGCTGCTTTAGCGCCAATTACTGCTAAATCTACTTGAATTTGTTGTTGGTTATATTCATTTAAACTATGTAAAACACGTTTAAATAGGTTAATGTTTAAACCACCACAAAGACCACGGTCAGTTGAAATAACAATAAATAATGCTCTTTTAACTGGACGCTCTTTAATAAAAGGATTTGAAGCGTTAGGTTTTGATTTAGCAATGTGACTAATAACTCTTCGTAAAGCAGAAGTATAAGGTCTGCTGTGAGTCATTGCGTCTTGCGCTTTACGCATTTTAGAAGTAGCTACCATTTCCATTGCCGAGGTAATCTTTTGCGTAGATTCAATACTGGCAATTTTACTTCTAATTTCTTTTGTATTAGCCATATGCAATTCCTGTAGCTAGTTAATAAAAATTCAATAATCTTATTTTACAAATGATGATTTAGATTGGAATTCTTTAACTAAACGATCTACTTCTGCAATAGTGGCGTCATCCCAGCTACCAGTTTTGCTTAAGTTAGCCATAAATTCTGGAGCTGTAGAGTTACAGTAACGAACTAATTCATCAGAATAAGCTAGTAATTGATCAACTTCGACTTGTTTAATGAAGTTGTGTTCAATTGCATAGAGAATTACAACTTGGTCTGCTACTGATTTAGGTTTATATTGTTTTTGTTTTAGTAATTCAGTAACTTTTAAACCGTGATCTAGTTGAGCACGAGTTGCATCATCTAAGTCAGAAGCAAATTGTGCGAACGCTGCTAATTCACGATATTGTGCAAGTGATGTACGGATACCACCTGAAAGCTTTTTAATTGCTTTAGTTTGTGCCGCACCACCCACACGTGATACTGAAATACCAGGGTTTACCGCTGGACGAATGCCCGAGTGGAATAAACCTGTTTCAAGGAAGATTTGTCCGTCAGTAATTGAAATTACGTTTGTCGGAACGAATGCTGATACGTCACCAGCTTGCGTTTCAATAATTGGTAAGGCTGTTAAAGAACCAGATTTACCTTTTACTGCCCCATTGGTAAATTGTTCTACGTAACTTTCATTTACGCGAGCCGCACGCTCAAGTAGACGTGAGTGTAAGTAGAAAATATCACCTGGGAACGCTTCACGACCTGGTGGACGACGTAATAATAATGAAATTTGACGGTATGCAACAGCTTGTTTAGATAGATCATCGTAAACAATTAATGCATCTTCACCGCGGTCACGGAAGTACTCACCCATAGTACAACCTGCATATGGTGATAAGTATTGTAGAGCTGCTGATTCAGAAGCTGAAGCTACCACCACGATTGTATTTTCTAATGCACCGTGTTGTTCTAATTTGTTTACAACACTAGCAATAGTTGAGTTTTTCTGACCAATAGCAACGTAGATACATTTAACACCAGAATCTTTTTGGTTGATAATTGTATCGATTGCTAACGCGGTTTTACCTGTTTGACGGTCACCGATGATTAACTCACGTTGACCACGACCGATTGGGATCATTGAGTCAACAGCTAAGTAACCAGTTTGTAAAGGAGTATCAACTGATTTACGGTCAATAACCCCAGGAGCAATAACTTCAATTGGGTTATAACTTTCAGCTTTAATTTCACCTTTACCATCGATTGGCTGACCTAAAGCATTTACAACACGACCTAAAAGTGCATTACCTACTGGTACTGATAATAATTTACCTGTACCTTGTACTTCAATGCCTTCTTTTAAATCGCCATAATCACCTAGTACTACGGCACCGACAGAATCACGCTCAAGGTTTAACGCTAATGCATAACGATTACCAGGTAGAGCAATTAGCTCACCTTGCATTACGTTTTTTAAACCGTTAATACGTAAAATACCATCGCTAACAGAAATTACAGTACCAGAATTTTGTAAGTCATTTTGCGTTTTATATAACGCAATTTTATTTTTAATAATTTGACTGATTTCTACAGCAGAAAGAGATGACATATAAATTATCCTTAACTACTTATTTACAAAATTCGTTAATTTGTAATAAGAAAATAGTTAACTCAAAATTTACTTTATCTACTTTAAATAAGCAGAACTAAGCAACATGAATTATTTTGTAATTTGAGAACTTAGTTGTTCTAAAGTTTTACGACCTGAGCAGTCAATAGTGAAATCATCAGTTTTAATGATAATTCCAGACATGATTGAAGCATCTTCTTGAATTTCTAACTTCACAACGCGACCTAGTTTTGTTGCTACTGCTGAACCAATTTGTTTAATTTGTTCATCTGATAATTTACGAGCTGTTACTACTGTAACTGGAGCGGGTAAATCATAGTTTTCGCGTAGTTTTTGATAAAACTCACAAATACCAGGTAAGTATGCAAAGCGAGAGTGTTCATTAACCGTACTTAAGAAGTTAATTACATGTTCATTAACTAATTGTTCAGGTAGAACCTCAAGCACAAACTTTTTAATCTCTTCTTGGTAGTCGCTATGTTCTGCAAGTAAAGCTACAGCTACTTCATCTTCCATGATAGCTTTTAGAGCTTCTAGAACATTACCCCAAAAATTTAATGCTTGTTCTTTATCGCTTTGTTCAATAGCGTATTCAAAAACAGCTGTGGCATAAGGTCGAGATATCGTGGTAACGTTTTCCATAAAAAATCTCTCTGTAAGTTATAAACAAGAAGTCGGTTTTTAAGTATTTGACCAATGTTTATAATTTGCTAAGAGCATTATCAATGATATCTTGATTGTCTTTAGCACTAAGCTCACGTTCAACAATTTTTTCAGCAATTTGTACAGCAATAGCTCCAACTTCTGCACGTAATTCTTTTCTTACGCGTGAAGCTTCAAGGGCTAAGTTTTTATTAGCTTGCTCAATGATTTGTTCAGCTTTTGCTGTAGCTTGTTCATGAGCTTGTTCTACGATTTGAGATGCTTGTTTTTCTGCTTCGCTAAGAATTTCTTTAGCTTTTAATTTAGCTTTGCTGATTTCTAAATCTGCTTGATTTTTTTCTGAAACTATTTCTTCACGCATTTTAGCAGCAGAATTTAATGAATCTGCAATCTCTTTTTGGCGTTTTTCAATAGCACCAGAAATAGGAGGCCAAATAAATTTATAACAGAAAAGTACAAACACCAGAAATGCTATTGATTGACCTATGAGGGTCGCATTAATATCCATTGTTTCTCCTTAAATAGAACAAGGATGAGGGTTCACTTATACCTAAAGTTTATAAAATTAATTAGCCTAATATTAGATAACGCCGAATGCGTAAAGGATACCGAATGCTAAACCGATCATAGGAACAGCATCCACAAGACCTAATACTAAGAAAAATTGAGAACGAACAGTAGGAATTAATTCCGGTTGACGTGCACAAGCTTCAATATATTTAGAACCTAAAATACCTAGACCTAAAGCAGCACCGATTGATGAACCAGTAAAGATAATAGCTGCAGCTAACACTTTATAAGCATCTGTTAAAGTTTGATTATCCATTTTAATGTTCCTTAACGTAAAAAATGAAATATTAAATTAATAATGAAATACAAATTGACTAGGTTATTTCACAATACAGTTAAACTAACCAGGAAAATATTTAATTCCAAATTAGTGATCTTTATTCCAAGCTTTTGATAGATATACAATTGAAAGCATCATGAAAATATAAGCTTGTAATGTGATTACTAAAATGTGTAGCAGTGCCCATAAGAAACTTAAAGGTAGTGCACCAATAGCAAAAGCAATACCTGAGCCAAACATTGCTGCAATTAGAATAAAGATAATCTCACCGGCAAACATGTTACCAAATAGACGTAAAGATAGAGATAAGAACTCAGCAAAGAAGCCTAAGATCTCTAAGAATAAGTTAATTGGCACAGCTAGTAAACCCGGAAGAGGTGCACAGGCAAAATTACGATAGTAACCTAAACCTTTAGATTTGAACCCTGTGATAATGATAATAATGAATAATGCTAGGTCAATACCAAAGGTAATGTTCGCATCTGCTGTAGGCAGAGGTCTAAAGTGAATATCAGGATTACCCGTAATTAAAGCTACAAGTTTAGGAATCCAGTCAACAGGAATTAAGTCAACTAGGTTCATAGCAAAGATCCATAAGAAAGCTACACCTGCTAATGGAGCAAAGAGTCTCACATCGCAGTGAATGAAGCTTTTTACAGTTCCGTTAACCCATTCAATAAACATTTCAACTACAACTTGGAATTTAGTTGGAACGCCAGAAGAGGCTTTGCGTGCTTGCCATAGAAGAACTAAAGCAAGAATGATACCTAGTCCAAATGAAACTATAAGTGAATCTAAGTTAACAGTCCAAAAAGTACCCTTTTCACCAACGGTTAAAAATTGTAAGTGGTGCTCAAGATAACTTTCGAACGTTAATTCACTACCGTTACCAGATGACATAAGTCGTCCCCAATTATTGTTAGCTAGTTAAATAAGATCGATTGCTGTTATAACTAACAAAAATCGATCATATTACTATAATGACTTATAACTTACATATAAGGTTTAAACCTAGTAAGTCAAAAGTACATTTTTGGGTCATATTATCTTGATCGAAAAATAAGTTTTTGTCTAATTTTAATCAAAATAACAAACCGCCAATAGTATATCATCAAATGACAAGTCCCCAAAATGCAAGTTTTTACGTATAAAAATGCGAATTTATTAATTTTCAAAAGATTAAGTGCAAATATGTGTTAGAAAAAAATTTAATAATTTTTCGGTTTTGTGACGCAGTTGGCACTTTATTTGTAAAGATTGACAATTATAGGGCAAATATAGTAAAAGCAAGTAAAAGAGTAAACAATTTTTTAACGATTATAATCTTATAAAAAGTTAATAGTTGAGTAAAAGAGTATAGTTTTTGAAAAAGCAGAATAAAAGCAAGTAATTTTAATTAACAGTACACGCTAGATTAAAGTTGTTTTTGTAATTTAGGTCTTTATATCAATAGGTTAAGGTTATTCACTTACTTTTTCTGTAATAACTTATTAAATTACTAATTTATTAGTTGTCAAACTTTGCACATTTGCAAAATAAAAACTTGAGATTTGTGATCGAGTTGATCAGTTTTGGTGAGGTGGTAATTGCTAATTATGGTAACAGGAATAATAAGAAACTTTTTACTTAAGAATTGAACAAAGATTTGTTTTTACACCGTTTTATTTAATCTTAAGAGATTTAACACTTAGCTCTAAAATTTTGTCAGCGCATTTAACAATATCTTTTTAGAATAAGCTTGTAGATTAAAGGCTCTAGGATGCTAAAGTTTTCCAATTAAATGCCTTATCAATGCTATAATGTATAAATGCGAGCTTACTGCGAAGTTCTCTTCGTTGTAAGTAATTCCTTAATTTAAGTAACAGAACATCGATTTTCTAATTTAGAGAAAGAGCTCTTCTTAGTTCTTAAATAAGGAAAGCCCTGAATATATTTACAATTAGCAACATTTATATAGATAACTTGCTGAATTAAATTTACATCTCTATGAAAAAATTTCTTACTTTACCTGTAGCAGCACTTTTAATTAGTTCTAGCTTATTTTTAAGTTCTTGTGATAAAGTTAATGAAGTTGTAAAGCCAGTTGATAATCAACAAACAACTTCTAGCAGCGAACGTCCTCAAGCAAATGTAAACGCGCAATATTCACCAATTGATTATGTAAACTTAGATGAAGAATACACTATTCCTAATGTTTACAATGGTGACTACGTAAAAACTTTAAGCAATTACAATTTACTTTCAACTTCATATAAAAATTACTTATATCGTTTAGCTAAAGTTGAAGATTCGCCAAAAACTCAACAATTATTAAACGAAGTTTATTTAACCGTTGAAGATGTACGTAATGCTACTAACTCTGAAATTGTAATTTTCTACATTGATACTTTAAGAAATCTACAAGAAAACTTACAAGAGGGTATTAGTACACTAGCTTGGACGAATGGTATTGCAAAAAATACTGATATCGCAAGTTATACTGAAGATCAAAAAGTTGCTTTCTTAACAGATTTAACACGTGGTTTAAATCAATTAACAGATAACTTCTTTGCTATCCACCAGTTCCTAGGACAAAAAGATTTTGGTTTAGATGTTAAAACATCTACTTACGAATACGAAAGTTACCAAAACATGGTTCGTGTACTAAAAAATCTAAACGTAGCTTTAGTACAATACGACACTACTTGTTCAGTAAATTACCAACTAGCTGGTGATGTAATTAATTGTTTACAACAAAAATATAATGTGGCTTATGCTGCTTTAGATACGCAATTACTAAATGTATTTAATACTTACTTAGCTAATGCGAAAAATGAAGATTCAGCGCACATTAAAGAAAACTTAGAACAGTTAAATAAAAACTTAGTAACAGTAATTAATAAAAACAAACAATCGTTTGATTATTTCAATTCACTTTTAGCTAAATAAAATTTATTATTAGTAGTTCTAAGTAACATAAAAATAAGACCATGTTCAATATCTAGAAATATTTGAGCATGGTCTTATTTTTAAGCTTAAGATAATCTTTATTACTTCACGAGAATTACTATGTTTAAAGGCCTAAGAAAGAAATTTGCAGGAATAAATACTTTTAATAAGTTTATTCTAATTATTTTTCCAATAGCCATAGCTGTGCTTTTGGTTTACTATACTTTTGATGAAATCTTTAGAATAAAAAAAGAATTTTCAGAACATAAAGCCGGACCGGTAATTGTTCAAACTAGCACTTTTGACCAACAAATACATAAAGCTAATTTTACTTATATCCAATTAAGTAATCCTAAGCAAACCGAGATCGACTTAGCTCCAAATTTAGCTCCTAATGTTGAAAAAACTGAAGAAGACGAAAACTTAGCTGTAGCCAAGATCTATCTACAACAATATTGTCAAAATATTGATCTAGAATTAGAATTTAATCATTGCTTAACTAAAGTTTTAGAAAAGCCAGCACAGTTTTCAGCTTTAGTTGATTATAATAATGTAGATAAGTTCAATAGTACGGCAACTACCTTAATAAATTATTTACAAGGTCTAACCTTACTTACGAATGAGCAGCAAATGGGTATTACCCAAATGCTAACCGAATATGCTTCGTCAAAAGGCAACGCCTTTTTAGGATCTTATTATAAGTATTTACTTTTAATAACTGATCCCTATATCTTACATGTAGATAAAGATAAAGTAGCTAGCTTTGCTGAAAAGCCTTTTCCAGAACAAACTAAAAATTATTTAAAGCAAGTATTCAAAAAAGAAAATATCGATGAATACATTGCAAATCGCGCTATATCTATAAATACTCGTTATTTCTTATATATAGCCAATGAGATTATTGAAAAAATTAAAATAGATGAAGATTACCTAAAACAACAAGGTAAGCCAGCAGATAATAACTTTACAGTTTTTGCAGCTAATCTCTTACATCTATTAAGAGTTTATATTGATAATGATATTCCAAGTGACTATCTATCATACGAAGATGTAGAAGCCTATTTATCAGGTAAAGTAGAACTAATCTCTTATATGCAATTAGCATATGTAAGTACTTTAGTTTCTATGAATGAGTTTTCGAGCGACTTCTTACGTTTAATTCTCCAAATTTATCCAGAATGCCAAGATTTCGATAGCTTATATCAAAAGGTAAGCGGAATTATTGAATCTTTTGACGCACTGCAAATTAGTTTGGATGAAGTAGATGAAGTATCTCAAGAAGTGCCACCTGGTGAAAATGATGTCGAGCTACATAAAAATTAGTTTGTTGACAAAATAGAGGTTTACCTCAATGTACACTGAAAGTGCTTTAAGAACTTTACAAATTGAGATTGAACAGTTAAACAATCTTAAACAGACCTTAACTTCTCCTGCCTTTACACAAGCTTGTGACTTACTTTTACATTGTAAAGGTAAGGTTGTATGCATGGGAATTGGTAAATCAGGGCATATTGCTAAGAAGATTGCTGCAAGTTTTGCTTCAACTGGTACAAGTGCCTTTTTCGTGCATCCTTGTGAAGCTGGGCATGGTGATGCTGGAATGATTAGTGCCGGAGATGTGGTACTCTATGTATCGAATTCTGGAGAAGCTTTTGAATTTAACAGCCTTTTACCATATTTAGAGAAGTTTCAAATCCCTATTATAGGTTTAACAAATAACCCAGATTCTACATTAGGTAAATATAGTGATGTATGTTTACCTTTAAACGTTAAGCAGGAAGCTTGCCCCCTCAATTTAGCTCCTACAGCCTCATCAACTAATACTCTAGTTTTAGGGGACTGCTTAGTAGTAGCTTTAATTGATAAGCGTCACTTTTCCAAAAATGATTTCGCTTTTTCGCACCCGTTTGGCGTTTTGGGACGTAGATTGCTTATAACTAATGAGCAGTTAATGCGCTCGGGAGATGATTTACCTTTAGTAGCAGCTAATGCTACTATTTCAGAATGTCTTGTTACTATGTCAAAGAAAAACTTAGGTTGCGTCCTTGTTGTCCAAGATCCTCAATCTAGTGAATTACAACCTTGTCTCGGTATTTTTACCGATGGTGACTTAAGGCGTTTTATTCTGCATCATCAAGATATTTACAATACTGAAATATCTTTAGCGATGACAAAACAGTTTACTTTTGGTAAATTAAACGATTTAGCTTACAATACTCTTCAGATTATGGAGAAAAAGCGTATTATGGTATTACCGATTCTTGATGAGAATGGTAATATTCTTGGTATAGTTCATCAACACGCTTTATTAAATTCAGGTATCTAATTTCTCTTATCGTATTACAGATTTAACAACTAAGGAAAATTATGTTAGATTATCGTGCACATGCAAAAAACTACATTGATCTGTTTAAAGGGATTAAACTTTTAGTTTTAGACAATGATGGCATTATGACGAATGGACAAGTGCATTATTATGATAATAAAACAGCTGTAGGCGTAAGCTATAGTGTTTTAGATGGTTATGCAATTGCACGTGCCAAAAACTACGGTTTACACGTTGCTATCGTTTCAGGTCGTTCAAATGCAGCTTTAGAGCATCGTGCAGAAATTTTACATATTGAAGCAAATGACTTTTTTGCTGGGGTAAGTGATAAAGGGAAGTTTCTATTAGAATTAATGGAAAGATATAACCTTAAACCTGAAGAAGTTGCTTATATGGGAGATGATTTTATCGACATTTCAGCTTTCAAAGTAGTAGGCTTACCTATTTCAGTACCTAATCGTCATCCAATGGTAAATAGTTATGTTAAATACATTACTCAAAATGAAGGTGGCTTAGGTGCAGTAAGAGAAGTTTGTGATCTCCTAATTATTGCAAATGGTAAAGGTAGTGATATGAAAGATGCTTTACTAGCTTTTTGGAATGAAAAATAAGCAATGCTTAAACAAAAACGAATTATCTTTATACTTTGCCTCTTAGCTTTTGCTATTGGCTTTTACCGTTTAAATATGATTGATGATGAAGCTGTAGCTACTAATGTAGATGCAACTTTACCACAAATGGAAATTAGTAACGGTATTATGACAACCTTTGATCCTCTAGGTAAACCTGAATATGTGCTACTGTCAGAACAAGTAACACGAGAAAATGAAAATCAAAGCTTTGTGCTAAAAAATATTCTTTTATTTAGTAGTAATAAACAAGAAAATCATGACGCGATTTTTGTAAATACTTCAAGTGCAATTTATAAAAGTAATGTTATCGATTTTCCTCAACCTCTGTATATTTTTACTTTAAATCCAGCAAGTAGATTTACACGTGCTAATCTAACGAATGCTATTTTTGACTTAGATAAAAGTATTCTTTCTAGTAAAAGTGATTTAACTATTTACGGGCAAGGATTTAAAACTCATGCCGGAGGTTTTACATTCCATTTACGTAGTAGTCAATATACTCTAGAAGGAAATGTAAACACTGAATACTCATTTTAATAAAAATTATGTTTTCTAAATTTCTTAGAACTATACCTCTATTCGGTTTAATTGGTTTTATGAGTTTGTTTGGTACTCTTGCTAATGGGCAGACAAGCACCAATACAGAAAACTCTTCAACCAATGAAACAGTAACCACTAAAACTAACCAAGTAACTAGTTTTAAAAGTAATGGTAATAATACTTTAACTATTACCTCAAATACCCAAGAGCTAGAGCAACAAGGTAATGGTAATATTCGTTCGGTGTTTGTAGGTAATGTGGTAGTAACTTTAAATCATACGACCAGACTAAATGCCGATCGTATTGTTGTAACCGTTGAAAATGGTAAACGTATTGTTGTTGCTTATGGCAAACCTGTAGTAATTACTAATAGCGAACGTCAATTTAAGTTAGTAAGTAATGAAGTACATTTTGATGTAAATGGTAACTTAATTACTTCGTACAATAGTACGGCTACTTTACAAGGTAATACCTTAACCGGTAAAGTAATTACTTATAACACTCAATCTGGTAATATTTCTGCAACAGGTTCGTCGAATCAACAAGTAAGAACGGTAATTAATAATTATCGTCGTGCAAATTAAAAACTTTTTTGATCTTTACCATATGCAAAGTCATAAACTATCTATACGTAACATCGCTAAATCTTATAGTAAAAGATCAATCGTTGAAGATGTAAGTTTAGAAGTTAATTCTGGACAAATTGTTGTATTACTCGGACCAAATGGTGCTGGTAAAACCACAACTTTCTACACGATTGTAGGATTAGTACAACCTGATTCAGGTGATATTTTTCTCGATGATGTTTGTATAACAGATTTACCAATTTATAATCGAGCAAAATTAGGTATTGGTTATTTACCACAAGAAGTTAGTATTTTTCGTCAATTGACTGTTCGCGAAAACATTATGTCAGTTTTAGAGTTACGTAGTGATTTAACAGAAGAACAGCGTGAAGATGAAATGCAAAATCTTTTAGAGCAGTTCCATATTACGCATATTGTGGATTCTATGGGGCAAGCTTTATCAGGTGGAGAAAAACGTCGTGTGGAAATAGCTCGCGCTCTAGCAGCTAAACCTAAATTTATTCTGCTCGATGAGCCTTTTGCTGGAGTTGACCCAATTTCGGTCGAAGATATTAAAAACAATATCTATGCACTGAAAAACTTAGGCATTGGGATTCTCATTACCGACCATAATGTAAAAGCTACACTCGAAATTTGTGATCAAGCGTTTATTATCGGTCAAGGGCATGTAATTGCTTCAGGTAGCCCTGAAGAGGTTAAAGCTAACCATTTAGTGCAAGAGCTTTACATCCCTAAAGATTATTTATAAAACAAGACATCATGTTTAGTTTGAAAAAAGTTTTTACGTTACCTAGCTTTTTTAAAGGACGACATAATTCACATGTCGTCGTACGTAAAACCGAAGTTACAGATGTTGAAGATCAGCAAAGTACCCCTCTAGAAAATAAAATAATTCACAAATTACTTGTAACTTTAAAACCAGCGCAAGATACGTTAAAACAAAAAAGTACTTATCTGTATCAAGCGCAAGCTGCTAACTTAAGCACAAAAGAATCTAACGAAAGTAAAGAACAAACGAATAATCTTGATAGTAATGTAGATGAAATAAGCGAGAAAAAAGATACGTTTATTAATTCAGCAATCTATCAAACTCTTAATTCTTCCTATGAGTTAGATAATTATAAGTTACAAGCTAACGCTTATCAGACAATACAGGTCGAAAGAGATTCTGGTGAACAAGCCGTAAATCTACAAGCGACTTACCATAATGTTAGTACTGATAGTAAAGTGCTACAGTCTATAGATACAACTGGTTTTAAAGATTGTGAATTAAACTTAAAAAACTCTAGAGAAAGTCATGATCTACCTAGTACTTTAGAAGTAAAAATTATTACCGACCTTAAAACTCCTTTTAAAGCCTCGCAAAACGTACAAACTACGCAAAATATTATTTCGCATATTTTTTTAAATAATTATGATTTATGCGCGGTTAAACAAGAGGTTGGGCAGGTAGATCTGGTAGATAATTATATTGCGCAACTAAATCCTAATACCCATGAAATAGATCATGCTTTAAAAGCAGATTTTAAAGATGTTGTCAAACCTACAGTGCTTGCGAAAATCACAAACGGTTGTGATTATGACGGCAATAAATATACTCTTAAAGGTTTAAAGACTCATCATTGGCGTTTAACTTCCCTGATTGATATTAACTCTATTCACTTAGATTTAAGTTCACAAAGAGTAAAAGGAATTTTGGTTGAGGTTTTAAAACGCGAATTTAGTGGTGCAAAAGCTGAAGTAGTAAACAATGTTTTACTAGCGCTTTTGCAACGAGATCGTGAAGGTAAACAATATATTCATGACAATACTGTATTAATGCGGTGTATAGTTCCGGAATTGGAATATACCAAGATGCATTTTGTATGTTTGAAAAATCCTACGGTTTACGATCTTAATTATGATTTATTTGCCAAATATGTTTATGTGCTGCTAATTAGTCCGAACGATATGCATGCAGTCGTGCAAAGTTTGCCGGTTATTATTAAAAAAATTAATAATTACACTAATATGTTAATTGAGGAAGGAAATCCAACTGATAACGAAGAGATATGGAAGGATTTTGCTGATTTAGATTGGACTGATGTCTTTGCGACAGCACAGGAACAAACAACGGAATAAAAATACGTCTCTTAGATAACCTCTAGGAGACTTTTTAATATGAACCTCAAAAATAAAATAATCGAATTTGTAGGACAAGTTTACTGGCGCGAAGCGATACTCTTATCTCCAGCCTTAATTATTAGTGCATGTTTAGGTATTTATCTGGGGCAACAGATTTTAGTTCTTTTAATAGGTGCGCAGTTATCTTTAGGCTTTGGAGCAAGTCGCAGCCATCGTAACCGTCGTTGGTGGGTAATTATAACTTCGACTATATTTACAGCTTTAGCTGCAACTATTGGAAGTTTGATTGGCTTTAACTCACCTTTATTTTATCTTTTATTAACCATTCTTTGCGCTTCTTTCGCTTACTTAAACTGGATAGATAATAATTTTTGGTGGATAAACATGCAAGTGGTAGTGGCTTTATTAGTCGCTAGCTACTATCACCAAGATTTAAACTATGCACTTTTACGAGGTGGTATTATTTTACTAGCTGGCTCAATTTTGTTAGTAACCAGTTATATAGTTGCAAAGATTATTCCAAAGGTTAGTTTAGCTTTGCCACTTACGCCTGCTGTAGATTTACCTAATAGAGTTAGAAACAGCTACATTTATACTGTAGTCATTGCTGTAAATTTATCCCTTGCCATAGCTAACTACTTGAGTTTAAGTAATAGTTATTGGGCTGCTATTGCAGCCCTAATGATTTGTAAGCCTGATTTTAAACAAACCTATTTACAAGCGATAAAAAGATTTTTTGGAGCTGTGCTAGGTTGTTTATCAGCAGATTTAATAGTACATGTAAGTCATGATCACAATTTTATATTAGTTGTAGTCTTGTTAATTAATACGGCCATTGTTTTTAGTTTTCAAAAAGCCAATCCTTTGATTATGACCTTTTTAGCAACAAACTCAATTGTGATTATTATTTCAATGTATAAAGGAAATCCTTTAGCTGTAGCAGAACATCGGGTTGAAGCTACATTTTTAGGTGGATTAATTGGCTTAATCCTGACTAAATTATTAATTAGAACTCCTAAATAATTCTCTCATTGAAAAAGCCAGAAATGCATGCATTTCTGGCTACAACTATCAGGACAATTAATTTTTTGCCATTCCTTGTTCGATTAACATAATTAAAATGTGAATGAACTTAATATGAATTTCTTGAATGCGGTCTGCATAACCGTTATATGGGACGCGTAATTCAACATCGGTTAAATTTGCATATTTAAATAGCTGCCCACCATCTTTACCGGTTAAAGCAACAATTTTCATTCCTTTTTTCTTAGCTGCTTGGCAAGCATTTACAACATTTTCAGAGCTGCCTGAAGTTGTAATAGCAAAAAGTACATCACCTTTTTGTCCAACCCCTTCAACGTAGCGACTAAATACAAAAGGGAAACCATAATCATTACCTACACAGCTTAAGTGTGAAGGATCTGAAATCGCAATAGCTGCATATGCTGGTCGATCTAAACGATAACGTCCAGTTAATTCTTCAGCAAAGTGCATGGCGTCACAGTGTGAACCACCGTTACCACAGCTAATAACTTTACCACCGTTTTTTAGTGATTCAACAATCAGATCGGCTGCTTGTTGAATACGATTGAGTAAAGTTGGATTATTAATAACTTGATCTAGAGTGTCACGAGCTGTAAGCAGTTCGCTTTTAATTAATTCGATACTCATAACTTTCCTACATAAATTCGTTACCTTTATTATATATTTTTTCGCAGTGTTTGTAAGTAGTTATACGTAAAATTGTGCCAAAAAGTAGTTAAAAGTTGAAGATATCCTTATAACTTATATAGGAGATAGCAAAATTCTTTTATCTTGGTAGTCTGAAAAAAATGATATAATTAACATTTAGCAATACAAAAGCACAGCAAAAACAACAATAACTACACAGTTTATTTAGCCTTATATTACTAAGCTAAATAACTATTTTCCATATTCAAATTCTATCGTATGTCTAATAAAAATAACATAGTAGAAATTAAAGATATAGATTTCTATCGTGGTGATACCCCTATTTACCGCGGTCTATCTTTAAATTTTGAACGAGGTAAAGTTACTGCTGTGATGGGACCGTCAGGGATTGGTAAAACCACCTTATTAAAACTAATCGGTGGACAGCTAATTCCAAGTAAGGGTGACATTACATTTAATGGTAAGTCTGTAAGTAAAGCGAATACAAAAGAACTTTATCAAATGCGTAAAAGCATGGGTATGCTTTTTCAGTCAGGTACACTGTTTAATGATTTAAGTGTTTTTGATAATGTGGCTTACGCTTTACGTGAACATACTGATTTAAGTGAAGAAATTATTCGCATGATTGTTCTAATGAAACTACAAGCTGTAGGTTTACGTGGAACACATGAATTAAATCCTTCAGAATTATCAGGTGGGATGCAGCGCCGAGTAGCTTTAGCCAGAACGATTGCCTTGGATCCGGAATTAATTATGTATGATGAACCCTTTGCAGGACAAGATCCTATTTCAATGGGGGTTATCATTAAATTAATTAAAGATCTAAACCAAACAGCAGGTTTAACCTCAATTGTTGTAACCCACGATATTCAAGAGGTACTAACAATTGCAGATTATTGTTATATTTTAATGGACGGTAAAGTGCTATTCCAAGGTACAGCTGAAGAAGTTAAAAACTGTCAAGATCCATACGTTTTACAATTCTTAACAGCTTCTTCTGATGGTCCGATTAGTTTCCATAAACCTGCACCAGATTATCAAAGTGAACTATTTTTACAAGTTGACGCAAGTAAGTAGTTTTTAAGATTTATGTATAAATTAATTTGTCGTCTTGGGCAATGGTTTATTGATTTTATTACTAAAATAGGTTATTCAGGTGTAATGCTATTTCAAGCGATTATCGCTAAGCCTGATTTTCGTCATTTCCCTTTAGTAATTCAACAAATTTATAACCTTGCTGTAAGATCATTACCAATTGTATTAATTGCAGGTTTTTTCATTGGAGCGGTATTAGCGCTTCAAGGTTACCAAGTTTTAATTAAATTTAAAGCTGAATCATTTGTTGGTACCATGACTGCAATTTCAGTGTTAAGAGAGTTAGCACCAGTTGTAACAGGTCTTTTATATGCAGGTCGTGCTGGTTCGTCTTTAACCGCAGAGATTGCGTTAATGAAATCAACCGAACAGTTAAGCTCATTAGAAATGATGGCGGTAAATCCTTTACGTCGTATTATTTCTCCTCGTTTTTGGGCTTCAATTATTTCTTTACCATTATTAACTATTGTCTTTATGGCAATGGGTATCTTAGCTTCGGCATTTGTAGGTATTGATTGGAAAGAAATTGATGTCGGTGATTTCTGGGGATCTGTACAAAGTTACACTACTATGGGTGACTTTTTACATGGTTTTTACAAATCGATTATTTTTGCTATTTTTATCTCTTGGGTAGCCGTGTATAAAGGTTATAGCTCAGTACCTAACTCAGAAGGGGTATCGAAAGCTACTACTGATACAGTGGTAATATCTTCTTTAGGAATCCTTTTTATCGACTTACTAATTACCATTTACTTATTCGGTTAAACGTAAGTTTATTAATTTAGTGGAATTTAAACATGAGAGTTTCTGCAAAAGTACAATTTTTTGTAGGTTTATTTATTTTATTTGTTATAGGCTGTTTTATTTACATGGCCTTAAACGTAGGTTTTAAATTCAGCTCAAGTACCAAAAATTACTACACTGTATCAGCAACCTTTACTAATGTTAATGGTTTAAAATCTAATGCAGCTGTAAAAATTGGTGGTTTAAACATTGGTTTTGTTGAGCGCTTAGAATTAGATCCAAAAACTTATGAGCCTGTAGCAGTTCTACGTATTGAAAGTAAATACAATGATATCCCTGATAACTCAACTTTATCAGTTAAAACAAACGGTATTCTTGGGGATAAATACTTAGATTTACGTGTAGGTTTTGACTTACCTGGTCAAACTACAATGTTAACCAATGGTTCAAAAATTACTAACACTGTTTCAGCAGTTGATTTAGAAGATTTAATTTCAAAATTTGCTTTTGGTGATAAATAATCAAAGTAAATATAGGAGAAATTTTAATGAAACTAAAAACTCTTTTATTATCATTCTTTGTAAGTCTTAGCTTATTATTTAGTTCATTTGCAAGTGCTAGCACTTTAGTAAGCCCAAGTTCAGTTGATCGCGCTAATCCAGAAAAAGTGGTAACTGCAGCTATTGACAACACTTTCTTCATTTTAAATAAATATAAAGGTCAAATCAGCTCTTCTAACCAAGCATTAAGAACTGATATTAAAACTAATGTATTACCGTTTTTCAACATCCAATACATTTCTTTATCTTTATTAAATACTTACGCTCGTTCAGCAACTAAAGAACAATTAAGTGAGTTCTCAAGTGTAATCTCTGATTACATGGTAAACGCTTACATTGAAGGTTTATCATTCTATACAAATGAAACTACTTCAATGGGTGCAACTACTATTCAAGGCAAATTCGCAAATACTGCTGTAAACATTAACGCTAAAAACACAACGTACAATATTGTTTTCAAAATGTTTAATTTAAATAACAACTATGGTATCGTTGACTTTACAGCTCAAGGTATTTCTTTAGTTGGTACTAAAGCTAGCGAATGGCAACAAATTTTACGTCAAAGCGGTGTAACTGGTTTAACTGACTATGTACGTAAAAACATGAACAACATTTTAAACAGTTACACAGATCAAGCTAAATAATTTGTTGTAACTTTATAAAATGGTTTAAATTATGTATCAATTTTTAGCTAAAGAGCAAACTCTTGTTTTAGGTCAAGATCTTGGGCATGCACAAGTTGCACAATTAGAAAAAGATCTTCCTAAATTAAAAGCAGAGCTAAAAACTCTTACCGGAGATAATCTTAAATTAGATTTTACTTGTTGTAAGAACTTAGATACGTCAGGGTTTGCTTTCTTACTTATTTTATTGCGTTATATACAACAAGATAACCAACTAAAAACTAAACAAGTACAAATTTTAGGTGCTGAAAAAATTAAAGTTTACTCTACTTTGTACGATTTAGAAGGTTATTTAGCTCCATATTTTTAAGGAATTAAAGTGGAAGATTTAATCTCTCGTATTGGTGAAGAATTAAAAAAATTAGATTTAATTGATTTTAAAGTATTTTTAGAATCAAACCATGTAACTATTGTTGCAGTATCTGAATTATTTACTGATATGAGCTTACTTAAAAAGCAGCAGTATATAATGCGTGCAACTAAACCATTTTTAGCTTCAGGTGAAATTCATGCTGTACATATAAAAGCATTTACTCCTGAACAATGGAAAGTGGAAAAGTTCCAATATCAATAATAAAAATAGCCTCTTATGTTAAGCATAAGGGGCATTTTTATTGTTTAGATATTGTGGAATAGAGTACGAGCTCACTTATCTTGAAAAATGAGCGGTGATGGCTGATAAGAGTTGATTGTCGGTTGTATGTTTACGGTTATCAGTTTTAGTTATCGGTTGTAAATTATCGGGCCTAATTTCCCGAAATTTTTTAGTCTACTCCCTCCATCCTTCATTTGGA
>NZ_NRJG01000003.1 GCF_003585935.1 Psittacicella hinzii | reverse complement strand
GAGAGTTTTTTACGTATATAAAAGTATAGCTTGCTTTATCATCGCTCTGTTGCGATGCTTGCTCTACTTGCACAAAGCCGCTTTTTAAAGCTACTTGTTTTGATTTTACATTATGCGCTAGAGTACGTACTACCATAGAGATTTCTGGTTCATAGCTTGCAATTAAGGTTCTTAGACCAGTAAGTGCGCGTTGCATATAGCCATGACCTTGCTGTTCTTGAAAGAGGTAGTAGCCATAGTCAACATATCCTTGCGGATAGGTTGCATTAGCAGTGAAGATACGTGCAGAGATACGACCTACATAAACTTGTTTAAGTGCGTCATAAATATAAAACTCAAGACTAGTACCTGCTTGATGTTGCGCCAGTAAACTTTGCGAGAAATATAGTAAAGAAGAAAGAGTAGTGTTTTTTGCCCAAGGTAAAAACTCAGCAAGATAAGGTAAACTTGCTTCAAGTTGTGGATAGGTTTTCTCTACTAGTTCTAAAGTAATAGGATGTAGCTCAAGTTCTTGGGGGAGTTTTATAACTTCTTGCATCGCAGCAACTAGAGCGGAAGATGGAAAATTAGTGGTTTTTGTCATAGTGATGCTGTAAATAAGTTTGTGGTTGAAAATAAGTTAATTTTTTAAATTTGTTCAGTATTGATGGTTCTGTATCGATTGTACACTATTGGTTGCGCAGTAGATTATGCAGTAGGTTGTACAGTACAGTTACCTATTGATTAGGTAATGCTTAAGAAATATCTATTGAGCTGGATGTACTTGTGCAATTAACGTAGGAGCTGCTTGCCACCCCTCTAGTGCACTTAGCTCTACAAATTTCTCAGCCTCTTGATAGTAAAACACCTGCGGAGTAGGTAATCCTTGCGGCACTATATATGATAAATACAAAGGTAAATCATTATAGTAGGTTAAGATACTCGGCTGTGAATCCGCAAAGGTAAAACTATGTTGTCCTTGAGGGTCAAGATACTGTTTTACTGAGCAAAGGTTACTAATAGTTGAACCTAGAGCTTTAATAATGGCTTCACGCGCAGTCCAGAAGTAAAAGAAGCGATCTTGTTCGCTTGCTAATAAATCAAGCATTAAAGGATGAGTAAAGGCTTGCATGCCATTATCACCCATATAGCGACTTACAATATTGGTAAAAGGACGAGTGCGATGCTTAGCTTCAATATCAATACTTACTTGAAAAGAAGTTAGTTTCTGTTCTTCGTTTGAGCTTTGTAACAGCTTGTCACTTTCTTGGGTTGTTACTTGTCTCGGATCTAAGTGTGCGTAAGTTAAAGGATCAAAATCCTCTTCGAGTTCTTGCTTAAGTTTTGCAGGATTAAGCGCTATGATTAAAGCTACCCAATCTCCAGAGTTACTAATGTTGTAGTCAATGGCTGACATTTCTAAGTAAGGTCGTCCATGCTCATTAGTCTTTACTGCCGCTAAGAGCTTATTAGCATCTAAACCAGCTTGGTTTAGGACTTGTAGCATAATTTGTTTAACTAAGGCTCGTGAGTATTGTTTGAGTTGACGCTTATATTTGAGTTTAGCAGAGCTAAGAATCTCTAGAGTAGCTTGTTGTTCTGCTGTTAAGTGACTAGATACTTGCGTCAGAAACACATAAGTTGAAGTTTGTGAGCCGTTTGAGAAAAACATAAGTAATTACGCTAAAGAGAAAAAAAAGAAACCAAAGATTATCGAATACCAAGAGTAAAAGGAGTATGTAAAAAATAAACCAAGATTCAGAGAATGTAACAAATGGCCAGCAATAATTCTAAGAGAAAGGTTGTCCTAAAGATCTTAAGTAAACAAGACGGGACTATCTAAGAGTATTAGCTGTATTTGCTACAATAGCTAAATTATAACACTGAAGTCCTATCTCCTAGAATTTGATTAGGTTGAAGATGGTATTCGCAGTATTATCGTCGTAAAAAGTAAAGCCCTAGGAGTTTATCCTAGGGCTTAAGGCATCTTGTTACTTTTATGAGGAGTGTGAATTAGTTTTGTTTGAGCGAGCTTTGTTAGTTTAGCTGTTTTAGCTAACTTAGCTAAGTATTAGTTATTTATTAGCTATGGTCTTGCCATAGCGTGACTTTTGGTTACAAAGTCTATTTCAATCTGCAAAAATCTATGCATTCATATAAGCTCAGCAATCCTAAGAGGTTTCAGGTTTCTAGTTTCTGCAGCTGTTAATCTCTATTTAGATCTTATGTTACTTTCAAGATTTATTGAGATTATCTTAGAAATCATCTTAAATACCGTCTTAAGAATCATCTTAGAGATCATTGAGATTATGCGGATAACTTAAGCATAGTTGTTGATCGAATACTACTTGTGTAGTTTGTGCTGCAGCTTGTTGCGATAGCATTTGCTCAAGTACAGCTTGACGATCAGGAAAAATCTCTTGCAGTGTAGCTTGGAGCTCGGAACTCATGTGTTTAATTTGACGTGTATTGTAATGTACATATTCACGTAGACTTGAACATGAGAACATAAAGTCAGCAGCTAACTCAAGGTAGTGCTGATTGTTTGCTCCTTGCTGGATAAACGACTGTTCTAAATGAGGTTTTAATACCTCAATGATTTTATTCGTTTGTTGTAGGGTAAAACTACAAGTATTTAATTCTTTATATGCTTGCGGACAATAGAAATAAGCATGAATTGCTAAATCTATAGCTATACCTACTCCTAAAAACGTCTGTTGCATTAAGTAATTAACAGTTGCGCGGTATAAGATTTGGCAAAAGTCATTACAAATAAATTTATATTTAGCTACAGACAAGAGTAAAGAGTGCAAGACTGCGTGCGGAGGTAGGTAATGATCTGGTTCGTAAAGACTTTGTTGCTCGGTTGGTTGGAGTAAGAATTGTAAAAATTCGATGTCTCTAAAACCATAAGGCTTGAGCTCGCTCAGTTTTGCTTCAAACATACTGTTGGTTGGCAAATGCTGATAGAGCTGGGTATAGGCGATAGCAGATTGATGGAGAAAATAAGTAGTCTCTTCATTGTAATCACCCGTTTCAATGATTTTGAACAAGGCGTTTAACAATTGAAAGGTCAGATATAAACTAACTTTATGCTCTGCTATATTTACCTCATTTACAGTTGGGGACTTGAGGAATAACCAGTTACAAGGTGCGCTTGACTTATAGTCACCGCATTGACTAACTTGTAAGAAGTTAATGGCACACACTCCCGGAAACTGTTGCACATACATTTGCAGATTCTGATTAGCAAAAGTATCAGCACTTAGAAAAGGATGTTGCTCACTCATAAAAGTTAAGTTGAAGATGCCAAAATACGCTAGAGATCAGGATTGATCAGATGAGTAGTTGCGTGGAGAAGCGCGTCGAAGTAAATCACGCGTTAATGTAAACTTCTATGTTATAGGAGTAAAAATTACTTTTTCACTAAATTGAGTACTTTATTTTGAATACCCGAAGATAAACTTAAGGCACTTTAATCTAAAAAGTACACGTTTTTAATTGGACAAGCGTAGAATTTATTGTTTTCTTGCGTATAGTAATGCCTGGTAATGGATTAACCGAAGTTGGTTGTTCAGCCATTAATTAAGCTTTAACTTGGGCTGTAACAAAGTAGATATCCATATTACGTTTGAGGTTTTCTCCTAAATCACAATTTACACTGGCAATTAGTGTAGGAGTATAATTCGTTTTCTTACTATCAGCAAAGAACTCGTACAGGTTATCAGGAGTAGCTACTCCTGGTAAGCTATAAGTTTTAGCCGCAAAGTTAGCTTTAACTTGCGTATAGGTTAAGGCTTGCGCAGGACTAGCGCTTAGCGTAAACAAGCTCAGACTAGCAATAGTGGTTAAACCTAACTTGCGTGTCGATAATCCTAACTTAGATACAGTGAACCAGAACTTAGTTGCAGCTAAACCTAGTTTATCTTTGACTAAGAGTAAAGCTTTGCAGCTTGAGAGTACAGCCGAACTCATATTTAGTTACTTTGTCCAGGTTTACGGATTAATTGTTCCATACGTGGAACAATTTCAACATTGTGCACTTGCCCTTCCCAATCTTCAGGAGCATATTCGACAAGGTCGATAGAGATTGATTCTGGTTTAGCACCTAATTTTTCGATAATAGTTTGGCTTACAGCATCAGCTAATTCTTGTTTTTGGGCATAGCTTAAGTTGCGTTTGTAAGCTTTAATGGTAATATGTGGCATAACAAGATCCTTAGCCTTGAAAGAATGCTTTGAGTTAAGCATTGGTTTTTTTGTGATACAGCTCATTTCCTCAAAATCATACCAATGAATGGTATGTTGAGTTTCCTTACAGTTTTCTGTATTTAATAGATGTACTTAACTGCTGTGCTTAACGAATATACTTAACGAATATACTTAACTAATATACTTAACGAATATACTTAACGAATATACTTAACTAATATACTTAACTAATATACTTAACGAATATACTTAACGAATATAAGTTCGCTCACTTTCTCTCTTGGCAAAAAGAGGGAAAGCATGGCAAAAGATCTCCAGACAGGCTCGTACGAGTCTGTCTTTAACTTTTTACCATGCTTTAAGCTTGTGAAATGAAAATCAATAATTAAGAAGAAATTCTATTAGAAATTCTAAGACGAACTCCTAAAAGAACTCTTAATTAAAATTATTCAATGTTTTGGATTTGCTCACGCATTTGTTCAATGTAAGTTTTTAAGTTTACTGCGCGATTAATAATGTTAATGTCAGTAGATTTTGAACAAATGGTGTTAGACTCACGGTTTAACTCTTGCATTAAGAAGTCGATTTTACGACCTACTTGTTCTTCAGAGTTAAGTAATTGAGTTAGGGCACAATAGTGTGAGTTTAAACGATCTAATTCTTCTTGGATATCTGCTTTTTGCGCAAGAAGTACTACTTCTTGTTCGAGACGAATTGGATCTAAAATTACGTTTTCTGCTAATTCTTTAACTTTAGCAATAAGTTTTTGTTGCGCTTGTTCTTTAATTTGACGTGAGTATTGGCAAATTTCCGCAGTAATTTGTTTCATAGAGCATAGGTTACACTCTAATACTTCACGTAAACGTGTACCTTCAGCACGACGTGCTTGGTTCAGTTTAATTACAGCTTGTTCAAACGAAGCTACAACTTGTTCTTTAAATGAATCGTCGATGTTACGTCCATCATTACCCGAGAATAATGAATTACTAAAAATCTCGTTTAGGTTAATACGTAAGAACTGACGATCTACACCATTTTCCACAAAAATATTTTGTGCTTGCGCAAAGCATGAAGCGATTTCTGCTAGACGCTCTGGTGCTACTTCTAAATTACTTTTGAGATTACGGTTTTTAAAATATAGAGTTACGTCCATTTTACCGCGGCGTAAATGATTCTTTGCCACGTTGCGTAATTCTACTTCTACACAGCGTAAACTATCAGGCATCTTTAATGCCATGTCAAAAAAGCGGTGGTTAAGAGTCTTTACCTCCCAGATTAAGTGGTAGTCACCAATCTCACATTCATGAGAGACAAAGCCTGTCATACTATGTAACATAATTATCCCTTAACTTTAGGTTATATGCGAGGAACTAATTGTTAAGAAAATAGTTGCGACCGGTTAGGGCTTTGGCTTTTTCTTGACAGTTGTATTATATCCAAAAGCTGGGGGTTATGCGGGTAATTTTACGTTGTTGAGGTAAAATTGCCTCTAGTAAATATATCTTGTTGCAGCGGGATTTAACTGAAAGCAAATAAGCTTGAAAAAGGAGAAACAACAAACATTAAAATCATGCAAAACAAGCACTATATCCAGTAACCCTCTGGTTGTCTAAACAACCTCGGAGATACTACATCATAAAAACCAGCTATCTTCTAAACTTATTAAAGTGGTGATTACTTCATGTGCGATAACCTCAATGCCAAATTTAGCGCAAGAAAAAAGCTAGAACTTGTAGTTCTAGCTGAGAATTTGGCAAAAATAATGTAGTGTAACTCTGAAAATGACACCCATTATAAAAAGGTTTGGTTATCTAAGATCGTACTTAGATACTAGATTAGAAGTAAAAGATGTGGTTTAAAACTTAAGGGTGTTTAATGTTTTAAATTAACTACAGTTAAGGTTTAAGC
Source organism: Psittacicella hinzii (assembly GCF_003585935.1). Taxonomy (GTDB): domain Bacteria; phylum Pseudomonadota; class Gammaproteobacteria; order Enterobacterales; family Psittacicellaceae; genus Psittacicella; species Psittacicella hinzii. The sequence goes on along the minus strand of NZ_NRJG01000003.1, from coordinate 26,986 downwards.
TACGTTAAGTTTTTTCCTATAGCGATGATCTAATCTAGATTTAGTAGCGCGAGATAATTCTTAAGAAATGAGCTACGAATAAGAATTACCTCGATATGAATAACTATCATACATAGGACATTAACTCACAAGGAGCGGTATTACTTATACTTCATAATAAGCAAGCTATAGGATAAGCCTTGATAACTATAAATCGAAATATAAAATTATCAAATGAGGCTTACAATTTTTAGACCAAATTTTTTACGAAAAGTTTTAAAAAATTATGAAGTTTTTTGGTAAAAATCTCTCTGGATTAAGCTTGACCTTAAGCTCTACTATGAGTTAGCTATGAGTTTAGCTCTGAGAATCAGATTGGCTATAAATTCTTTTGTTTTTGATTAAGATACGAAAGTAAGTACTTTTACCGTTAATCTATAAATCTTTACCATCATTACCCTTTCTAAAACCAACAATCTCAAACTGATCTGGATTATATTTGTGCAAGAAAGTAATCGATATACCCATGATGCCTTGATAGTCATAAGGGATATCCATGGTTTTATTTACGTTTATCCCATCATAGTTATCGTATTGCGGATATGACTGCTCATTTCCTGCATAGCATTTAGTGAGTTCAATATCTTGGTGACGTTTTTGGGTATCTAAATTAGTCAACCATAAACAGTTGTTAGTAGAAACAATTCTCTATCCTTTAGCATTGATTTGGGTTTCTGTACCATAAAGCTCATAGTGTTCTGGAACTATAAATCCAGAAATACCCCGACCCATATGTACACCTAGCCAAACCTTATTTTCACCAATTAGCTTGAATGTTTCTTTATAGGTGATAGCATTGATATTGCCGATAAGAAGAAACTTTTTATCGTATTGGATAAGTTGAGTTAAAAACTCCCTAAAAAGAGAAAAAGGGGGATTGGTTACAACAATATCAGCTTGCTGTAATAGCTCGATACTCTCAGCGCTGCGAAAATCACCATCTCCAGTAAAATAACTCACTTGCTATAAGCTAGGAATAATTTCTTCATTTGCTTTACCTGTGTACTGATAGTAATATCCGCTAGAGTTAGCATTGGGATTAGAGTTAGCAGTAGAGCTAGTATCAGAGCAAGCATTAGAGCTATCTTGAGCAAGGAACATAGTATCGTATAAGACAGTTTTTTGCTCTTTATAGCAAGCAGCAATCAATTTCTTTAAACCTAATTTCTTAAAATTGCGAGCAAAGTATTGATAAAAATTACTGATGGTAGGATCATCGCAGTTACAAAAAACAACTTTATGCTTGAAATGCTCGGTGTAGTGTTGTAACTCTCTTTCAATGTCTTCAAGCTGGGTATAAAACTCGTCATTTTTATTCTTTTTTGCTTTGCGCAAAAAGTTGTTTTCATTCTTCCGTACCATTTTTAGTCTCGCGAGGATAGTTGAAGAAAGAAGGTAAACACAGCAAAGTGTTGATTTATGGTAAAATTTTGGGTACAAAAAAAGCCATATTGTGGATTTTGCTATAAAATAGCACTAATTTAAAAAACGAATAAATACAATATAGCGGATTTAAGTATAACACACAATCCTACAGATGATTTAGGTTAGATAAAAGAAAAAGCTGCTACTTAAAAAGTAACAGCTTATATCTAGAAAACAACCATCTAAAAACTACTAAAGTATTAGCGATCAGGATTGATGCAGCTGTTACTCACTTTAAGCTTAAGCAAGGCTTAAGTTTAAAGAGTAGTAAATTGATGATTGGGTCTTGCTATGCCTAGCAAGAAGGTTTCAATTACTACGTCTATGTCATTGAGGGTTGGCATAGATTGAGGATTTCCTCGACATAAGGTAAACAATAGTAATTAAGGAAGAATGAAAAAGAGTCTCGTAATACTTAGGTAAGCATAGTGAAAATGCTCAGTTGTAATGACAACAGCCCTAAAATTAGAGAGCTCTCAATGTATCTACAAAACGGTAAACTTGCAAATTTCTGCTAAATATAACTATTTAGAGTCTTCTAAAGTCGACGTACGCCTTAGTTATATTTTTAACGTTACAAGGATAGAAATTTGCAAGTATAAGTCATAGTACCAAGCTTTAAGCTATAGCCTTCGGCAAAAAGCCAACTTAAAGTTGGAGACAAATTATAGGTCGGTGATCTTAAATTGATCGATAAGTCTTAAGTTGACAAAATCAAGACATATTCGCTTAACTATAATTTGTTGAATTAAGCGTGCTTAATTCGTTTTCCTTAACTTTATAGAGCTAGATCTGAAAACTTCAAGCTCTAAGCTAGATAAAGTTAAGAGAAAAGGTGTGCCCACCTACGGCAATAGGTAGAGCGTTTAACTAAGAATTTAGCTAAAGAGGTAAAGTACAAACAAGTTAAGTAAGTAAACCATGCGTAAGTTACTTTCTTAGTAAGTTACTTACGTCTTTACTTACGATTTATAAGTTACTTGTTTGTAGATCAGAATACTGTATATACCAGACTCAATCTGGAGGATAAGCAATTGTCCAGCTAGATGTTGTGGCTGGCAGATTGAGTAACTACTCACTTTGTATGGAGGTGTAAAGTGAGTAAACTGCGTAACCGTTGCTGTGTAAAACTGCTTACTTCTCTATGAGAGATAAAGAGCTTAAATAGGGTATATGCTTAAATAGGGAAACAACAGCAATTACGGTGAGTAGTTAAAGAACTATCACGCAGTTGAGGAGGTCTAAAAAAAGCATAATTCGCGTGCCATGCACCGAGCGAATTTGCGTCAAAGTTAAGGTAAAGTTAAATGCAATATATTGCTGCATAGCGACTCTAAATTAGAGCTCGACATGCAAATATTTAATTATTGCTATTATCGCGTATATTGAAAAAAATCGCGGAGTTTCTTGTTCTCTTTAGAACAAATAAAAAGTATAGTTTGCACTTGCTAAATCTAAGTTTTTCGCAAAGAGATAATAAAATACTGATTAATAGAAGTATATTTTTATAGTACTAACTCGCTATTTTTACAGATAACTATGGCAAATACTTAGTTTGTTTAAGGTTAATCGTGAAATTATTACGCAAGTAACTAAATTTAATTGCTGAAGATCTGGATTCTTGCTTTACCTAGCAAAGGTTAGAAGATCTAGTTTACCACATTTAGTCTTTGAATATTAAGACAATAAAGAGTAAATTATGAAATTGGATACCTAAACCGACTAATACTAACTGCATTTTAGGTACTAGTAAGTATGAGATTATCAAGTTTTTTTACATACTCCCTGATTAGCGTGATGAAAAAAGTTGAAATTTCGTTTACTTACCCTTATATTATTAATAGTCTTAATTAGCAAGCTGTAAGCTTGCTAAAGATTACAGATTTGAAACCGTAAAACTAACTTGCCCCCGCATTTTAGTTTTACTTCTCGGTTTTACCTCTAGTCTTGTTAATAATGCTTAAGCATTATTCCGTTTATTACTCACTTCTAGTAATGCCTTACTCTTCTTGCTTAGATATAAGCACTTAATCTTTTTCCCTCATAGTTTAAGGTTAAGGCTGAATTTAAGTTAGTTTGAGATAGCTCTTAAGTTTAAGCGTAAAACTTAAGTTTAAGTGCAGCAGAGCATTATCTGAAGCGTAAATGATTGAAGCGAGTTCAACCTAAGTAATAAGCTAAACAAAAATGAAACAAAATTTAAATGTATATCCTTAGCAAAAATAGACATAGTACCCTCATGTTGCTGGTCCATTTTTGCTTTTTTATGCGCTAAATTTAGCAGAGATAACTGCTAGTAGGACGCTTGTTCGGCTAGCTTGAGATAAAGAACACGCTAAAGTGGAGTCTTGAATAGGTTCGCCTAAACAAGTGCTCTCAAACAAGAACTCTTAAACAAGCTCTCATGTTATGCGTTAGAGGTAAAACACAGCTAAGTTGTGCTCTTGAGCTACCAACTTTTTGCCTAAGTGTAAAGATGAGCTTTTTTATCTAGAAAGCGCCATTTTTATCGCAAATTCTTAGCGCTTTTTTATATAATAAAAAGCTATAAAATCCTCTACCTAGAATTAGGTGAGGTGATTTTACTGCTTTTTCTTTGTTGGTAATTCTTGTTAATTACCATTGTTGTTAATAACACCTTTTTACGCTCAAAGGATCGTTAGATGTAATTGCTATCAAGGTATTTATTAACCCCTGGCTCTAGACGAAGTCATACTGAATTTATAAATAAAGTATGCAAGTTCTATACACTGGCGTTAGCCAGAGTTGCCAACTCTCTAGTGTAAGTCCGGATTGCGTATGTCCAAATTATATTTATTTAATTTTTCCAATTTTGTTAAAGCAATAGCTTATAACTAAAGGGTAATATGCGTAGAAGATTTCCATACACAGCATTGGTCTTTGCTTTAATTGGCGGACTAATCACCAATAGTATTTTTGGGGCAATTATCGGTTTTGTGATCGGATTGTATTTTGATAATCGTGGTATAGGTTCAGCTGGAGGTAACCCTGAAACCGAAGCACGTCAATACACATACATTGCACAAATCATCGGTAAAATTTTACAAATCACAGGTAAAAATAGCCCGCGTCACATCGCAAATGCACAACGTCTCTTTATCCAAGAAATTAGCGCAGGCGCTACCGGTAAAGTAGATGTACATGCTATTTCTGAGCAAATTAGCATTGTTGCTAATGATCCATCATTCCAAGAATCATTAGCGATTAACGGTTTAAGAAATACCTTAGTAAACTCTTATAGCCGTAGTCCGGCAACCGTTCTGGCTCAAATTATTCATATCTGTTATTCAGCAAGTGAAGGGCAAGTAGATAATAACTTCTACCAAGCGATCTTTACTATTGCTGGTGCAATCGGTTTACCACAACAAATTGCTATTGTCCTCTTAATGCGTTTTGCAAATTACGGACAAGAAGCATGGGGTGACGGTAATCCGTTTGGCAGTTACAGTCATGGTTACGGTAATGGCGGTTCATCGTATAACCAAGGTGGTTATGGCGGTGGCAGTGGTGGCGGTTACGGTGGTTACAACTCACGCGCAGCCGAAGCCCAAAAAGCCCTTGAACAAGCTTATAGCTTACTTGGCGTAGATCGTAACGTAAGTAAACAAGAACTTAACCGTGCGAAAAAACGTTTATTAGCTAAGTGGCACCCAGATAAAGCACCTGACGATTCGAAACGTGCTGAGTACACAGAGATGTCACAAAAAATCAACAATGCTGCAGATTTAATTGCTGCTGATCGAGGTTTTTAAGTTTTAGCGTCATAAGTACGCTATAATAACCTAAACCAAAAAATTACATTAATTTTCAAGTGATGTTTAAACCAGAGTTTTCTTACTCTGGTTTTTTTTCATGGGCAAAATTCTTTGCAGCGCGAATCCCGTAATCCTACCGAGAATCCTATAATCCTGTGAGCTGTGCTACGAGAGCTTTTTTCCTAGTCCTTGTCCTTATCCTCGTCAAAATCATAGTCCTCGTAATAGTCCTACTACTCCTTTCTTTTCGACTTGTGGATTAATTTTTAGTCTTTTCGCTTCTCTTTACTTCGCTTGAGCTTTACCTCGCCTCACTTCATTCCACTTTCCATTTATTCCCTAGTTACTTTGAGCTGTAATCTAAAAATTATTCTTACGGTTCTTACTCTCTATAGACATTTCTTGGAGGCGTATCGTTTGTGGTACACCACATAATGCTTTTGCGGAGTAACTTTAGTTTGAAATGAAGATGATTCATCCTCTGACAAAATTTCACAAGAAGCATTTGGCTGAGTTTGCTCACTCGCATTATTTGATGTGCAAGCACGACAAATTTTCACAAGGCTTTCACAAAATTCTTGCTTACTTGTCGAGAAGATTTTGGTGTAGGTTGTTTACAATTTTTGGCTAAATCTCTTAGCAAATTAACTTGAGCTTACGGTAAGAGATAGTTGATTTATTCTTGTGAGAAGCAAGTTGCTAAATCGCCTTTTATCAATAAGTTATCTTTTATTGAAATAACCTTAAGCTTTGGTAAACAATTTAATGATTAGGTTTGCAAATGTGAAAAATATATAAAAATTGTCTGTTTCTAACTTTACGTTTAACTTTTTAGTTAGCAGCACCCCTACTTTTTTAGTAGGGATTTTTCTTTACTAAAAATCTTCTTAATTTTAATTTAGTTGTGATTACTAATTTTTAAAACCTTTCCTTTTGTCTTTTCATTTATTGTGTTTTCTTACGTTATCGGTTACTTTTCTTTGCTTTATTCTTACGTTTTACGTTAGTTTCTGCGCTTTTTTGTTAAATATTTTTAATTTAAAATAAAGAAAAAAAGTAAACGCAAGCTAATATTTTTGCAAGGCAAAATTTTCTTGTTCTTAGCCTTTAATCCCTAGAGTTTCGAGCTTTATTAAAGTTGTAGTAATTACTAAATTTAATAAAGCAAAGTAAAAAATAGAGATTTTTATGAGTTGTGAGGAGCTTAAGAGCGGGAAATAAAGTGAACTTGCTTTTATTGTTTTTAGCTTGCACGTTCTTAATGATAGATTCTCTTTTCTTTCGTGTGTAAATCAAGTTCTGGAGATGAACGATTAATTTTGCGTAAAATTATTCTTGTCATTGAGAGTTAGAGGTCTTTGCCTTAACTCTACACAATTATCTTTACGTTCATCTCCTTTGTTTACATGCCTCAAATTGTAAATATTTAACATTGTTGCAAGTACAACAAAGTGCCTATTTGCCATAAAAAGTATAGATCAGAGTAAGATTGCTTAATAGCTTAGCAGGCTGCTAAGATTATTCAGCTCTGCCTTTGAGATAAAGAATTAGCCTCAGAATTTTATCTAGCAACTTACAGCTCTCTTCTATATACATCTGTAGTTTATATTTCTGCAGCTTATACTTCTTGGCTTATTACTTTTTAGGTGAAGTGGCAATTACTTATGAAGTAATCGTTTGTTGTACTTGGATTTTAGGAGTGGGTATGGTTAAACCTAAACCTTTTACATCTTCAATTTGTGCTAACAGTGTTGCACCTGCTGCTTGTTCAAATCGCACTAGCCGTAAGTCTAGTGCTAAAGCTCGTTGGGCAACAAGCTTAGCTTTACCGTTAACAAGTTTAGCCTTAGGCTTAAGTCTAGCAACGCAGAGTCTTGCTGCTAATTCACAATATATCTCTACTATTAAAGAAGTTACAGTTACCCAAGCAGAGACTGGAGTAACTAATACGCAATTTATTGTGTTTAAAGATGGTAAGTTAACGCTGAATCTTGAAAAAACAGCAGTTATAGAGTTTACTGGAAACGGACGTTTAGTTGAAGCACGTGAAGCAGGTGGGTACACTCATTTACTTATGCAAGTAGGTGATTTTGAGAATCCAGGTTTAACCTTTACTGGCTCAAATGCCATTATGATCTTTGGGCGTAATGGGACTACTGAAAGTGAGCTTGAGGGGAGAGTAGACTTTTATGCTGGAGCAAAAATGCTCCTAGCTCAAGGTGGGACTCATACAGTAACGAACAATGAGTTAATTGTCGTTAATGGCACAAACTCATGTTTGGCGCAAGTGCAAGGATCGGCAGCTAATCCGGCTACAGTATCAATAACCAATAACGATTATCTTTATGTAGCTGGTACAGCGCGTGGCATGTCAGTAGAGAACTCGGATAGTTCAGGTGAGTTAATCCTTGCTAAAGACTCAACAACGCAAGTAGTTGAAGCTAATAGTATGCTCTATTACGCTAATGGACAAAACGCAAGTAATATCCTACGTAATAGCGGTACTTTAGGTTCATATGAACAAGGACGTATTGCTCATGTTTCGGTAAATGGTAATCTAAGCTTTATTAATGAAGAAGATGGTACTATTGCCCTAACCACGCAAAGCCAAGGGGTTTTTAACCAAGGTTCAGTAAATATTACTGATAACGGCACAATCACAGTTGCTGATGGCACTCATCCAGAGTTTGTGTTCCGTAATATGGCAACAGGGAAACTTAATTATGTTTCTAACGCTAATGCTAATGCAACAATTACTGGCATTGCTTTAATTGATAATAACTATCAAGCTAATGCCACTTTTGGCGGTAAAGTAACGATCAATACTGGCGGACGCTTATTTAACAGTTCTGTACCTGCGGCAGCTGATGCCATTAGTAATCTAACGATTACGAGTACGGGTAAAGTGCAAGTTAATGCCGGAGGTATTCTATACTTAACTCGTCATAATCTCGGAACTATTGAAAATAATGGTACGATCACCCTTGATGCAGGTGGGCAAGCGTTAAATGCTATTGTTTCTGATGCTAACTACACTGCCTTTAAAGGGGATGCTGGAGTTATTGAGTTTAAGAATAATGGTGATCTGAGGGTGATAAATTCAGGAGCTGCATTCTTCCTTGGTGATAAAGCGAATGTAAGCTTAGTAAATGGCGAAGATGGACAAATTATTCTTAACTATTCACGCTTAGCGCAATATAGCGGCAGTAACACTAAACTTACTATTGATAACAGCGGGATGATCGGAGTAATAAATCGTTCACGTGTAAGTGCTAGTTCAGCGCACCTGGTGCTTGATAATGACTCAAGTGTTACTACAGTTATCAACCGTGAAGATGCTCATATCGGTGTTTATACCAATAGCAGAGATAAAAACCGTACTTATCCACTTTTTGCCCTAAATAGTCAATCCCAGATTATTAACTATGGTACTTTAAGCGGCAATGTAGAAACATCCGGTGCTTTTGCGCAAACTGGTACGCTTAATGGTACTTTAACGCTTAAAGAACAAGGTAGTGCTTATTTTCGCGGTAACCAAGTAAGTGTAACCGGTAAAGTACAAGGTGATGCTAATAACTTTACCAATGTTTACCTCGAAAATGTTACAGCTAGTGACATAACGGTTACGGATATCGCGCAATTAGTAGTGTATGGTGATAATAAACTTAGCAATGCAAGTTTAACCATTACTGGCGCCGCAGCAGTTCCTACTACTTACTCTTACTTAGATGTAACTAATAATGCCCTAGCACAATTAGAAGCAAGTACTACAACTACATCTGTATCTACAACAGGTTCAGCTAGCGGTACTACAAGTGGTACAACAAGCGGTTCTAGTGCAGCCAGTGGTACAAGTTTAACCGCTACTACAGCAGCCACTACAGGCTCTTCAGCACCAGCTACTGCAGCAACAGGCTCAACTACAAGTACAAGCACGAGCACAAGCGCAAGCAATATTCTGCGTCTTGATAATGCAACTGTAAGTATCGGCAAATCAAGTGCTAATACTGGGGTTGAGAACATTAAAGCCGACTCTGTAGCTTTAACAGGGACTAATACTTTCTTAGTGGATACAGCTAATGCTACTTCTGGTACGACTCTTTCAAGCTTCTTAGGAGTAAAAGAAGTAACAGGTACAGATGCTAATGTACAATCAACGGTCTTCTCTACTTGGTCGAGTACTGGTAATGACTATGTACTCACGACTCGTAAGGAAGAAGATGTAGTTCCGACTGCTTTAAGTAGCATCTACTACGAAGTAAAAAATGACGAGAACTTAGGAGTGCTCTACAACTACCTCATTAACACGAATAGTGTTACCGGTTTACGTCACAACCTCTTACGTCTTTCTGGTTACGAGTATGGTTATGTACTTAAACACTTTACTAATAATCTCAATGCTATTGATTTAGATCCACGTATTGATACCTACGGACGTAAAGCTCCAAATAATTTAGGAACTTTAGAAGTACAATTAATTGGTGCACAAGAAGATATTGGAGGGCATGGTAATAAAGAATATAATCCTACCAAAGCTGCTGGAGATAATCTTTCTTATATGCATGCAAAAGATCGTGGTCTAGCTCTTGTATATCGCCAGAAAGCTAATGCTTTTGAATTAAAACAGGCAGATTCCGATTTAAGTTTCTATTTTAATTATTATCGCAGTACCTATAAATTTGAAACAGATTCATATGGTTCAGCACAAACTTATGGTTTAGGTTGGGCTCATACTTGGTATTTATTCAATAATCGTTTATTACTAAATTATGGTGCATTAGCTCAACGCAGCTATGTACGTCTATATCGTGATGCTATAGTCTTTGATGTAGGAGCAGGATTACGTCAGTCTCATGTTGATAGTAAATACTATTTAACTGGTTTTAGTGGTAATGCTAAAGTAAGCTATAAAGTGTATGACAATGAGAAAAACTTTAGATGGTTAGTGTCGGCTGGCTTTAGATATAGTCAAATTATGCAGTCGAATCTAATCGAGGATGAGCAAGTACCTAGTGATGCAGCTTATTTCCGGATGCGTCAATCGGCACAAACGACCAATTCAAAACTGTTAACTTTAGGTACCTATGTAAATCATAATGGCTATCTCTTTGGACGTCCACTCTATGTCGAGGCTGGAGTTAAAGTAGCACGTGAATTTGGGAATATTCTCAATACTCGTAAATCACATGTAAATAATCTTGAGCTATTCTATTATTATGCAAATCCAGCTAAATTTATTACTTCGCTAGATCTAGGTGCTAAATGGCAAGTAGATCGTTATAGCTCATTTGATGTTAAATTTAAACAACAAATTGCTCAAGGTAATCGTGGTTATCAGGCTGGTGTTTACTATACGTTACACACCTATGCTGTACCAAATATGTTTACAACCTTTGATCGTCAGTCGACAAATAAAGATAATTATCGTCAAGTTCTGCAATTCCAATACGATGTAGAAATTGCGAACCGTGTAGCTTACTATCGTAAAAATAAGGGCAATAGTATGCTTTACCGCTATAACTCAAGTGTAAGCCCTGTTACTACTCCGCGTATAAGCTATTCGGTATCTATGCCTGATAATGATTATTTTGGAGCGAGTGTTACTTATCAACGTCGTATAAATCAAACTTCAGATTATAGTTTCGAAAAACTCATTGAAGATAACTACTTTACGAGTTATTTAACAGATAAGTATTACGAAATTGGTTATAGCTATCGTGATACAAAACAACGTGATACTTATATTCGTTCTAATGAGTTATATGGACACTTACGTTATAAATGGGGCTTCTACGCTGGATTCGAAGCTAAGCAGACGCGTGAACAAAGTTTAAATAACTTGATTATGAATAATAGTGGTGATGTAAGTCCAGAATTTGCAGCTTTAGGTTATGATCTAGATCGATTAATTCGTGATCGCTATCTCGATAATGCTAAAGAAAAATATCGCTTAGATTATGTTGTAGGTTATCGTGAAAAATTCATGCCTTCATTAGGAAATATTACGGTAAATTCACAGTTAAATATTGATAAAGAGCGTAATAATAAAGTTGATGGTGCTGTATGGACAACTAAAGTCAATGCTTCGTTAAAATATGGGGTACCAACAGGAACTTTATATTTACACTCTAACACTAATTTGAATTGGAATACCCAGCGTAATAGTTTAGATGCAATGACGCAAAATGTATTAACTTACCTCAGTGATAAGATTTTAGATACCGTGAAATTACGTATGCGTTATACCAATCGTTTAACATACGTAAAATACTTTAGTCGAGCGCATTTAAATCAATTCTATGTAGGTATACATTTTACAATGCCAAGTGGTGCAACTTTTGAACCTTACTACCAACGTACGATTAACAACTATACTTATCGTAAAGATAATAAAACTAAAGAATATAAACGAGTACGTGCTAATTCTTTAGATAATCGGATTGGTATTAAATACTCACGTCCTATTTATAATGCTTTAAGCCTTGCGATAGAAACCTATGTAGCGAATAGTAAGTCAATTCAAACGGGAACTAAGACTTCAGCTTTACGTGGTAACATTCGTTTAACAAGTCAATTCTAACTGCTTGTGCCTACTAAGAAATGCATAATTTAAGTTAGAGAGAAAAGATTAATGTATAAATGCTAGTACTTGAGAGCCTCGAGCTCTCAAGGACTAATTTCTCTATTTTTGTTTAGGAGAATAATATGGTTCAACCATTTTCTTCGTCGCATACAGCTAAACCTAAATTTAAACGTTATTGGTCATTAACTCTATTAAGTATGAGTTTATTGAGTGCTGGTTTTTGGGGGGCTTCTGTAAGTGAAGCAAAAACTCATGGGATGAGTATTGCTGCTGCACAAATAACGGCCTATGCACAGCAAGATCCACAACAGTTATTAGCTCAAACTAGTGCTCAAGCGCTTTCGACAACTGCTGGTGATTTATATATAGAATTTAATCCAGTCGCTGCACACGTTAAGATTGAAGCAAGTTTGGCTGATCTGGCAAATATTCGTGAACATATTATTAAACATATTGTTGGGAGTAGTAAGCCTACAGCTAGTGATTTTGAAAAGGCTATGGCTGGGATTATTGATCCAACAAAAACGTATGTAGATGAGCAAGGGCGCAAGCATTATGAACCTTTACTTGCAAATGAAATTAAAATGGATAAGGCTTATAAGCGTTATCAACATTTGCTTGTTATTGCCAAACAATATTATTTTACACGTGAACCTGAGTTAATTGAATTAATAGCAAAAGGATTACGTGAACTCAATAAAAACCACTGGTATACCGGAGGACCTGAAAAAGGCAATTGGTGGAACTATGAAATAGGAACTCCAAAACAAGTACTCCAAACCTTACTTGTGACTTATGAACACTGGTCACCTGCTGAGTTAAAAGAATTCGTTGATCCAAGTGTATATTATCAACCAGATCCTTACTGGTCGGGAGTTGCTTCCGGTGCAAGTTTTTCTTCTTCACCAAATAAACGCTTATCTACAGGAGGTAATCGTTTAGACTTAGCAATAATCTCATTTTATCGGGGTGCAATTCGTAACGATCCGCAAGAGATGCAATATGCAATTACTTCGGTAAATGATACTGCATTGCTAGTAACCTATAATGATGGTTTCTATGATGATGGAACATTTATTCAACATACGAATTTGCCATATAATGGTACTTATGGGCAAGTATTGCTAGAGAATTATGCCATCTTTAAGAAAACAACCATTGGTACTAAATTTGTTTTCGGAGATGCTGCTGTAGAGAATCTTTTAAGCCGATTAGGAGAATGGTATTCATATATGCTAATCGGAAATCGGATGTCTGATGCTTGGTCTGGACGTGCGGTATATAAATATAACATTGATTACAAGCAAGCCGAAGATAGTTTGTTTACTTACTACAGTCGTTATGATTCTTCTTCAGATTTAGATCGTGGAAAGGCGATTATTAAAACTTTAGGACAGCTAGGAGTGAAGATTTATTCCCCAACGGATAATCGTTACTTCCCTTATGCTGATCGTGCGGTAATGCGGAATAAAGATGAAGGCGTGGTAGTCCTAGCTATGCATAGTTCACGTATTGCGAATATGGAAACTATGAATGGGGATAATCCTTATGGTGCATATACTAGTGACGGCATGACTTACATTTATGGTAAAAATGAATCAGCAAATGTGGGTTATCAAATCGACTATGACTATAATTTTGTGCCAGGAACAACCCAAGAAAAACGCACTCTAGGGATGCGTTATGGTGAAAAACGTAAGTTTAACGATTTAAGTCCACGTGATTTTGTGGGGGGGATAACTTCTCCTGATAATCGAGTGTTTGTGGGCTTTGATTGGGGAAATACGCGTTTTATGATGGAGCAACAAAGATCTTATTTCTTGACCGATAAAGGTTTAGTTGTGTTTGCGCATACAACCAATCGTGGAGGTAATGATATTTATACGACTATTGATAATCGTCGTTTAGATAATTACATTCTCGAGAATCGTCATGTAATTCCTGCAGTAGATGCTTATATTGCTCAAGGTATGGATCCGGCAGCGGCAAAAGCTAAATATATTGCCGAAATTGCTCAAAAACCAGCTCAAGCGCAAATTTTTGTTGAAGGTAAACCAATAACTACCGATACTTATTTTGAGAAAGCTCCTAAAGAGGTGATCTTTGTCGATAGTGCAGGTACGAAAATTGGTTATCAGTTATATAACTTACCGAATTTAGAAATTACTTTTAAAGATGGTTTTGTGCGCTTAGTAAGCCACAATGCTTATGACTTTAGTTATGGTATTTACCCACAAAGTGTAAATGATCCTGACTTTAAAGTAGAAGCAAAAGTATTTAATGAAAAACACCAAGTATTCTTTGATCCAAACAATAATAAAACCTACATTAATTTCTTTGTCAACCAAAAAAATACTTATGCAGGTTTTACAAGTTATGGGGCTGTACAAGCAATTCAAGCAACTAATGAGCAAGGGGATTTAGTGCTTGAACTTAATGATCCAACACACCATGCACAAAGTTTACAACGTTTTGTACTTGATCAAGGTTACACTTTAGTTAGTAGTACTACTAAAACTCCTGTAGAAATAAAGACTACAGCTAAGGGCACTGAACTATGGGTAGATTTACGTACTCATGGTAAACCTGTAACTTTAGTATTACGTCCTGTTAAAAACACGGCTGCAGCAAAATAGTCGTGAATAATCCATAATCAAATATTAAGTTTGACTTCCTATTAGCGTTAAGCTAACTTTAAATAAATTTAGAGAGAAAGTTATTCAGGGTAAAAGATTACATAGAGTTAGATCTCTAAATGCGCAATTACAATACTCTATCTCAAATTATTGCTTAGCAAACTTTATAGTAAAACTACAATTTTAAAGTTAGAAAGTTATGACGAAATAATAATTTAACTTCTGCTAAGAGGAAGCAGCTGTATTTAGCACCTAGTGTTATCTGCTTACTGACACCAATAGGTAAGTTGCATATTTTCTTCCTACTGGGTGCTATTTTCTTTTTCATAGCTCCTCTTTCCATAAATGCTTAAGTTTATTTGCTGTAATTTAGTTCATCTTTAACCGATTTATCTATTATGCTTAAACTTAAACTTTCATAGGATTATTTATGCGTACTACTTCTTTATCTTTAACTCGTGTTGCTCGTATTCTTTGGTATCTCACTAGTGGTTTAACCTTAGCAGCGAGTGCTATTGTTCCAGCCTTGAGTAATCCGAATACTGCTAATACAGCTAGTTCTGCGGTTACTAGTGTATTGCAGGGAGTAAATACTACTCAACCAGGCGGTCTTATGTACTTTTTTGAGACAAGTGAGGTGCCCGCTAGTGTGAGTGCAGCGCAGGGTAAACTTGCCATCAGTAATCTCTTTGCTAAAGATGGTACTAATAGTTTATCTTGGGATTATGTTGCTGGAGATGTGTTAACTTTTACGTTACCACAAGTTACAACCATCAAAGTTGATCCTGTTAAACCACGGACTTTTATGCTTTGGGTATATGCTCCGCAAGCGCAAGCAGCTACCTCTACTTATACTTTTAACTTTAAATATCAAGGTAAAGTAGTAAAAAGCTTTAAAGTAGCAGCTAATTTTGCTGGTTGGCGAGGTATTACTGTACCTTACCAAGATATGGTAAACGGAAACGGCTTTGACGCAGCTGTAGATAAAGAAGTTGCTAGCGCCACTACTGCTACGAGTAATGGGAAGATTGAGCAATTTAAAATCGATGCTTTTGAAATTATTGCTCCAGCGGTAAGCAAAAATACTCCTAGTGGCCAGGTATCGCGTCTCTATATCGATCAGCTTCTACTCCAACCTGGTGTAGATAATCGTTGGCCTACTCCAGACTCCCAACTGCCAAAAGTAAACGTAGGAGTTAAAGAGCAAATAAATAAAAACTGGAATGGTTTACATTATTATGCCGAATTGCTTGCGAGTAAAATAAAACTGCTCGATCCTACTGCTAGCACTGAACCTGTAGTGGCAAGTGCTCAAACTTATCGTAACTTAGATAGTGCTGAGGTAGAGAAAATCTTTGCGGATGAAAGTATTCAAGATATTCTGCAGCGCATTGATATATTTAATGGACTTGAACCTGGTAAAATCCCCGCTCTGACAGATGAGCAATTTGCGGCTTTAGAAGATGAATATGCTAGTTTTGGAATTAAGTATATAGATCTACAACAAGCCTATGCTGGTCTAGAGTTAGGCAAAATAGTGGAAGCTCAACAAGTAGTAACAACCGGTAGTCCGGTAAGTGCATTTCCTGTAGGAGGAAAAACATTAACTTACCCTACCTATTTAGATCACTTAAAAGATCCAATCAACACGACTACACAAGTACGTGATGAGCTTTTAGCTAATACGAATGACTTACGTAAAATAGGTCAATGGACATTAAAAGTAGCTAAAGCTCTTCGAGCTTATAATTTGAGTTCAGAACAACGTGGTATGCTCGAAGATCGTTTAGTATCAGTAGTGCAATATGTTATTAGCCAAGGTTTTTATGCAGGTTCGAACTATCAAATTGTTCATCATTTAGGTTATCAAACTCGTGAATACTTCACAGGTATGTTCTTAGCACGAGATGTTTTAGCTAAATATGGTCTGCTAGACATTACTCAAAAAACTATTGCTTGGTACTCTGGTACAGGACGCATTTATGAACCTATAAATGATGCTAATGCTGATATTTTTAATACCCAGTTATTATGGATGCTACAATCCTTACTCTTAATAGATAAACCGGCTATACGTACGGCTCTACTTGAACAATTTAGTTCTTGGTTAAGTGCAAGTATTTTGGTAAGTAATAATCTATCTGGAGGTTTTAAACCAGATAATAGTATTTTCCACCACGGACAACACTATGTAGCCTATGGTATTGATAGTTTACGTGGTCTTGCTCCAACGGTATATCAATTAGCTGGTAGTAAATATGCCCTTAGTCGTGCAGCTGCACAAAAATTCCACGATGTGCTTGTTAATTTAGACTTTACAAATAAAGGGATCAATATTCCTATTGCCTATGCAGGGCGTCATCCAAATAGTAACTATCGTATTCAACCTGTTGCTTATAAATGGGCTGCTTTAGCTGGTAGTCCTGATAAATCTCAAGTAGTTGACCCTACTTTAGCAGGAATTTATGCTCGTCTTGAGGGGATGGTAAGCTTTGCTGGTAATCGTGCTTTACCAGAAATGGTAGGTCTTGAAGCCTTTCCATATAGCACTTCGTTAGTTGCACGTCAAACAGATAAACTTGCTCAGGCTTTTTATTGCTCGAAAGCCGATCCAGTAACAGGAGCTGCTTGTCCAGAGCAACCAAGTGCAGGACAACAAATAAGTGAAAGTTATCTCTTTATAGCACGTGGCTATTCACGTTACTTTCCTGGAAATGAAGCTTATGCAGCTAATAATCTTTACTCGCGTTACAATTTAAACGGGCGTCTAGAGTATATTCCTGGTGATTTTAGTAAGCGTTCATTTAATCCAGTAGGCTATGACTGGAATCACTATGATGGTACAACCGCCATTGTTTTACCATACGAGCAACTCAAAGCTAAGCTTATTCAACTTCCATCTGCAGGAGTGGAAGAAATGCTGCTTTCAGATCAAACCTTTGCAGGAGCTATAGCTCAAGATAATAAAGGGGTATTTGCTCAAATTGTACATGGACATGCGAAATACCAACAACAAGACTTCTGGGCATATAAATCTGCCTTTGTGTTTGGTAATAAGGTGATTGCTTTAGGTTCTAACATTCGTGCTACAGATACTCAAAATCCAGTACATACAACTCTGTTACAACAGTACATGTATGATCCACAAGCTCTAGTAACTCTTGTAAGTGATCAAGCTCAAGCGATAACAATGGATTCGGTATTATCAACCACCCAAGAAGCACGAGTAGTGAGCCCATCAGGACAAGTGTTCTTTATTCCAGCAGGTCAAAAATTAGTGGTTAAACACACTCAACAGCAAAGTGTAGACGACCGTAATAGTAAACCAACGGAAAACCCATTTACCTTAGTTTATTTAGATCATGGTAAAGCTCCACAAGGAGCAAATTACGAGTATTCAATGCTTTTAGCTCCGGAAAACTTAGAAGCTTATACTCAAGCTCAAGAGTTAAAAGCTCCTAGTTACCAAGTAGTAGCTAATACTAACAATGCTCAAGCTGTATATGATCCTGAAACTGCAACTTTAGGTTTAGCTCTTTATGCTCCGACTGTCTTAAGTAATAAAGCTGAGCTTACGACGCAAGCCCTTGCTCCGGTAGGATTAGTAGGAGCTAATACGCCAAGTATGTTAATTATTTCACGTCAAGCTCCAGAGCAATTACAAGCAAGATTAGGGGCTGCAAAAGTTGGTAACTTAACTTACTTACAAGCTTTTGCGAATGAGCAAGGTAATAATCCACTATATTTAAGTGTATATGACCCTGATTTACGTTTCTACGCAGGTGTGGAAGCTGATCAAATTAAATATGGTTTACAGCAAGAGGTTTCAGTGTACAGCCGTAAATGGTTCTTAGGTTTAAATACGAAAGTGCCAGCGACAACTTTAACTTATGATTTTGTTGGTAATTACCAAGCCGGAGATGTTTCTACTTGTAGTAGTGAGCCACAATATTGTAGTTTAAGTACGAAGGTAACTGAAGATACTGGACAAAAAATTACTCAAGTAACCATTGTTATTAAACAACCAAAATTGGGTAAAACAGTTGATTTTAGTTTAGTACCACGTAAATAAAAACGAAAATAGATTTAAACTAAATTAAACCTAAAAACAGAACTTAAAGAAAAATTAAATATTCTCAGAGCCACTTTGCAAACATCAAGTGGCTCTGATTTTTACTTTAATTTTAGGAATAGCTGTTTTTAGGAGTAGCAACAATTAAGCTGAGCTTCATTGTTGTGAAGTTTTAAAAAAAGACCAAGAATCTAAGTTCTTGGTTGATTACCCTAATCACTATATGTCCTTTCTTACTTCGTGAAAGAGATCAAAAAGAAGTAAGGTTTGGATCGAGGATTTGTTAGTTATCCTCGCTATCACTAGGATCGGTGTCCTTATGTAGATGAGAAAGGGGATTAACTCCTAACTCGTAATGATAAAGACTTGCGACTTGATCTTTAAGCGAACGGCTGTAGATCATATTCGTACGCAGTTTGGCAAAGCCGGTTACGATGGTAATGTACATACGATTTTGGTAAATCGTCATCCCTTCGGCTTCCCAATGCTGTTGTGGCATTAAGGTTAAGGCTATGTCTTTACCTACGGTCAGAAACTCTCGTCCCACTAAAGTCCCGGTTATCGTATAGGTTAAGAGTACCTTGTCGTGATTGATATCAGATTTACCCAATAAAGCGTAAATATAATTACCATCACTAGCAATCCCTTGAAGTGGATACTCTTCATACTGACTAAGTGGATCGAGAGCAAACTCGTAGAGGTATTTGCGACTAACATCCGGATTAGGAGTTTTAGTCACCACCAGATTCGTATTAGGGTCAATCACAACCGTTGACTCTAATTTTAAATCTTTTAAGTTCCATACGCGTAGGGTGGGAACTTTATTTGCTCCTTTATAGCCGCGGGCTATTAAGTAGCGATAGTCTGACGAGATAGTAGGAGTTACACTCCCCACACTCGCAAACTCACCATCAAAAAGTTTAATTTTTTGATAGTTCTTAATGGTTTTTTCAAACGGATAAGCTAAACGAATGGCATAGCGCCCATAACCAGCAACCGCTGGACCAGCTGAAGTCCATAAGTAGTACGTATTTTGCGACGTATACTCGTGTGTTAATCCTTGATGTCCAATAACATCAGTTGGATTACTAAAAGCATAGCCAGTAATAACGTACATGTACTCAGCAAGCGAAAAACTAGTTAAGCAAGCTTTATGGTAACTACACACGCGTTGACTTACTAAATCCTTAGTCGTCGGTAGAATAGTAAAAGCTTGTTCAACATTGCCTGACTCACGTCCGATAGCATTGAGGATATAATCAGAACCCCAGTTGTGTGCAGGAGTAGTAATGTAATACTTCTTGCCTTTACTTAGTTGATTAAGATCAACTAATTGGGGAGTAGGATTAGCATTGGTATCGGAACTAGTACTGCTATTAGAGTTAGTACTATTCTCAGAACTGTTAGCTGAATCATTACTGCTATTAGTGCTAGTACTGTTGTCTGCAATGTTAGTTGAACTAGTCGTATTTTCAGCACTGTTAGCCGAACTCGAATTGTTATCAGAACTCTTCGCCGAACTAGCATTATTTGCTGCGCTTGGATTGCTAGCGCTGCTAGTTGTAGTTGCTTGCTTGGTGCTGTCTTGCTTAGTTGTCTTAGCTGCTTCGTTGCCTGCTGCCCAGCTTACACTTAAGCTTAACAGACTACAACTCACTAAGGATACCATGCGTAAGCTCTGCCGCCAATGGTATCTTAAACGTTTAAGCATCATTCTTTCGCTCCTGAAGGTTAGCAGGAGTTAATTGATCTAAGTGTGCCACTAAATGCGTTAAGCGTTGTTCAAGCGGAATTGCATTGTAACGCGGATTAATTAAGTAAGCTTGCGTTTGTGCAAATACTTTATAATCGGTCGCATTTAATGGAGTTAAGGTTAGTGCTTGCTCTTGATCAAATACTAACACATGACGTAAGTAAGCTTCGCGATTGATTGTGGGAGGGATCACATTTAAATCTTGTTGGCGATAGAATACATAATGCGGAGTGTTTTCATTGAGCAGTTGCGTTTCCATGGCCGAAACGTCACAGAAAGCAATAGCCGCTTGGTAATACTCTAAGCTCTCAATAAATTGTACTCCAGCGCGTTGCAGTTTAAATTTTTGCCACCAACTTAGTTTTAGTTGGCTGGTGTATAAACAGAACTTAATGCCTTGAGCTTGGCAAGCTTTAGCTAAAGCTTGGCAAAAAGGTATAAAGTAATCTTTTTCTCGATGTCCTGTGTTCGGATGCGGACGTAAAATTAAATGTTGTACTTGATAATCTTGACACGCTTGGACAAGTACAGGTACAACTTTATCAGCATAGGCTAAGCTTGTATAGTTCTCACAGGCAATCCCACCTTCCCAAGTTGGAGCATAGAAGCAAACAGCTTCTAGATCGTCACGACTTTCTAAGCCACTTGGCATAAAGTATTGACGCGGCACTAAGCCCGTTTGCCCAATGAACGTATTCCCCCAACTAAAAACTTTTTGCGTTTGTACGTCATATGGAGTAAGGATTTGCGAACTTAAAAAGCGATCTATGCCAGCTTGTCCAGCCGTAATAATATGATCGTAAATGCGCACAATCGGTTTGGTTGAAGCTGCTTTATTACTTTCACCATGGGTAATAAACGTATGCACTAAACGACGATTGGCAACCGCGCGACAATTCGACTGCGCATTAAATGGATAGAACATGTATCCACCTGGTAAATTATCTAAATCAGCATAATTTACCACGCGATATTTAATGCCAGCCGTCGCTAGAATGCGACAAATTTGTGCATGCGAAGCATGCTTATATTTTTTTACTAACACGGTTGTAGTGTCAGTTGCAAAAATGCCACTGGCAAAAAAGGATACTATTTGTTTGGCAGCACCAATAATTTTAGTATCTAGGTAAAGATAATACATGTAATTAAATCAGGGATTTGCCCATAAATAAAAAGTCAGAGAGAAGAGTTTAAGGCATAGCCTTAAACTCTCAATCTACTAAGATGCACCGATTTGGGTAAGAATATCGCCAATGTAGGTTTCATCAGTACGAACTACATCAACAATATTACCAGACTCCCCGCTTGCTAAAACAAAGAGCGAAGCGAGGGCTACGGTTTCAGATTTTAATAAAGTATCTTCTGGTTCAACCCCAAAAGCTTGTACACGCATTGGGGTTTTAGTGCGTTCTGGATTAATGCAGTTAATGCTAATGCCTTCAGACGCCCACTCATCAGCTAAAGCTTGCGTAAAGTTTACAATCGCTGCTTTAGTAGCTGAGTAAAGCGAATAGAATGCACGACCACGCGTGTATGAACTTGAAGTGTAGTTTAAGAAACTACCGTTTGATTGACGTAAGTAATTATACGCAACTGTAGCTACATTTACCACCCCAGTAAAGTTCACATCAATGCTTGAACTAATTTCTTGCGCACTCATATTCGCTAGAGGTTTACGCACTAAAGTAGCAGCAGTATTAACTACATAGTCAATGCGTCCTTCAGCTGCATAGATCTCGGAAAAGGCTTTTTCTAAGGCTGCAAGATCTGTAACGTCCACTCCTGTTGAACGACTTAAAGCGTAAGTTTTAACTTTAATGTTCAGTTTTTGCGCTAAAGAGATAATATCAGCACCAATGCCGTAAGTACCACCTACAACTACTAGCACTTTATGCGATAAAGCTTGCAGTTTTTCGAGCGAAGAAATGTTACGTAGCGAGAACTGACTACGACTTTGGAATAATTTATCAGCGATAAATAGATCCACCGGACGTGTTAGTTTAATATTGGTTTCTGAACCTTCAACTACGTAAACTTTTTCGTGGGGTAGAGTTTTAAGTACAATCCCACAGTCACAAGTAGCTGCCATGCCTGGAGTATTGGTATAAATATCGTAGGCTTGAGCGATAGTCGCTAGTTTAAAAGCTTGTGGAGTTTGTCCTTGGTAGTAATCAGCACGACGTGGGATCTTAACAATAGTATTAGTCTCATTGTCAACTTTTACAATTGTATCCGTTGCTGGAATACATACGTCAACCGCATTATACGTATCTAAAGCTGCAATACATTTACTAATAACTTCGGCCGCTAATAGTGGACGTACTGCATCGTGAATAATTACTTTAGTATCTGGAGATTCTTGCTCAAGCGATTTTATAGCTGATAAAGTTGAATCTGTTCTTTCTTTACCGCCATACACAATATGATTAACTTTATTAAAGTTATTCTTTTGCATGAGCTCAGAAATTTGTTGATAGTGGTTTGGCTCGGAGACAATTACAATTTCATCAATTTCAGGGTGATCCTGGAAAATTGCAACTGTATGCTCGAGGGCTGTGCGACCAGCAATTTTAGAAAATTGCTTTGGATAGTCCAATTTCATGCGACTTCCCACACCACCTGCGAGAATAACTCCTACATTTTTTGCCATAAAAAGTTCCTTGCAAATTTGTGTCTTTGCGACTTTCCTAGCGATATTCTTGTTAAAGAATAGGTTGCAAAATGCTAGGTTATAAAAAAAATAGACAAGACCAAACTCTAACAAGTGGCTAGATAGCTGCTAGCTAGAGTTTGGTCGAGAAGTGTATTAGTGTTTGCGTTTTTATTCTTCAAGAGCTATTTTTACTGTCATAGCAGTAAAGAAAGTTTTCCTAAAAGTGACGCAAAATTGGGCTTCATAATCTGTAACTTTTATTGCTTAGTATAGCGGTTTTTAAACATAAATAACGAAATAATTAACCCCTAAAATCAAAGTCTTAGTGCATGGTTAAAAGCTTTGTTGGATCTTAGATATAGCGTCAGACACAGGGCTAGAATAAGAACCGAGATGAGCACTAAAAGACTAAGAGTTAAGGCAACTCAAAGTTTCAAGATATTCTGTCAACTACAATAAGCTCACTATACTAACCCCTGCAGTTATGTACTACAGATATAGTTATGTACTACAGATGCAGTTATGTGACTACAGAATTATGTGACCTCAGAAGATAGTTTTACCGGCTAAGTTTAATCTTAGTTTAAATTTAGCTTAAACTTAGCTTAACTTTAATTTATAGCTAAGATGAGATTACCTTGAGTAATCATGAGTAATCCTAACTTAAGCACAGAGCTTAGTTAGTTCGCTCACGTACCTCTACTTGAGGATTTACGTAAGTATCATTTTTTGAGTTTAGGGTAGGAGAAGTTGTTTCTTTAGAGGCAACTTGCGCTTGTTCTGTCACTTGCTCTTGAGCATTCTCTTGCGCATTCTCATCGCGTAGTGGATTATTTAAGCTATCTATTACACTTTGTGAGATTGCTTGTACTTGCGCAATAAACTCATCGTTTTGGGTTTGAGTTTTACCTAATAAGTACTCACGTGCTTCTTGACGTGCTTGAGCTTTATAGTCATTACCGTTAAGCACTTGCTCAAGTTGACTATATAGTTCTTCAAGTGTACTGAACGTATAAGCATAGTAGTTATAGTCCATATTGCTTTTAGCAATTTTAATTTCTTTGTCTTGTGGAATATAAACAAAGATCGGACCATTAGCCGCAATACACTCAGATACTACTGCTGAAATATCACAAATAAAGATATTAGCATTTAACAGTAAATCTGATACTGGAGTTAAACGATTAGCAATCGCAAACTCTACACCAGTTTGTTCAAGTACTTTTTGTACGTCTGTATTTACATTAGCAAGCATTTTATTACGCGAACCAGTTACTGGGTGGAACTTAGTAGTTACTGGTGCATTATAAGTAGTCGCTAAATGTTGTAACATTTGCGCAGCAAGGGTTACAGAAGAATAGTTACCTTCTTCATACACCCCTTCCCAAGTTGGAAGGTATAAGAAATGTAATGGACGTTGACGCCAATCACTATCAGTAAGCTTAATCACATTAGCTAAAGTAGGACGACCTATTTTCACAAATTCCATGTGCGCGGTATTAAAGCCCGTATTAGCAAAACGATCAATGTGCGCTTGTCCAGCTACCCATACTTGGTCGTAAACACGGAAGAACTTGTGGGCACTTGCGGTTTTATCACTATCACCATGTCCTAAGAAAATATGTTGATAGTCATTAAAGCGTAAACTGTGAATAAGGTTGCCCGTATTTGAAATATAATAGATAGCTTTTAATACTGGTAGACTTAAGAATACGTTCTCAATATCTTGTGGAGTTTTAGCGTAAACTACGTCAACATAAGGGAATTCACGAATTACCCAGTTAAATAGATCACGATTACGCACAATCACCACAAAGTCTACTCCCGCCTGGACAAAAAACGGGATCCACATACTTAAATGTGATGGACCGTGTGTCATGCCTTCACCTGTGTGAATTGCATGGACAATACGTTTATAAGGATTAATATGGCTTGTATCTAAGGTAGAAGAAGCTGGTGCTGCCTTAGGTTTTGGTTTACCTGTTGTGGAAGCATTGCTTTGTAGCTTACGACTATAGTTAATTAGAGCATCTCTAAAAAACATTTTGGGATGCTTAACTAATTTTCGGAGTTTGCTCATAAGAGGTTAATCTGAAAAAGGCTCAAATTAATTTATGGATAGCTATGCAGTTAGTGCGCGAAGTCGTAAAGTGTACCCCAGGAAAAATGGTATGAGATATTTGCCAGTCTTACTTGCTTCAAAAACTTAAAAACCAAATAAAACAATCTTATGCTTCTAAGCCTGAATAATGCTGTAAATATCGATTAAATCTGGTAGGAGTTTAAGAAAGAAGCTCTTAAACACTCTTGCTGGAGTAAGGAAAGGTGTAATACTGCTCAATTTAGTTAACAACTTTAAAGTCCCTTTCATGTTGGATGGAAAGCTCTAAATAAAGTGTTACAGTCAATTTAAAGTGGAAAAACAGTTAACTTAAGAGCACAGTAGGAGCGAAGAATACATATAACCTTTATGCTGTTGCTAAGATAAGCTGTCGCTGATCCTATATAAGGACACGCGACAAGTTTAATGACAATAATTGGCTCAAAACGAGCCGTTGTTTATCATGTTTAGATCATAATCTTGCTAAGGAGCAGAGATATGAGATAAGAGCATAAGATGCGATAAGTGCCTAGTCAGGCAATGGTTAAGTTATATGTAGCAGTAGGATCTATATCTAAGTTAGATCTTATATTTAAGTTAGATCTAAATAATAAATATAAATTAATATCTTATATAAGGATTTTAGATAGAGATTTAGACTCGGATGTCTAACAAAGAGAGCTGTCTACTGAGATTGCTGTAACTTAATATTTACTCTTAAGTTAGTTAAGTTAAGCATGTTGCGTTAAAGTGCAAGTTGGTAACTTGCCTCACTTTAAAGACGATTTCAGCCTAGTTTGGAGAGGGTCATAGTTAACATAAGTTCATGACCTTAAATAAAATAGAACTTGTTACTTTATTTAGTTGAGCAATGCTCGAAAAAGAAAGTACAAATTGGGGCGAGTCTTACCTCTGACAGGAAAGTAAGAGTCGCTTAAACATGAATTGTAGGCTTGTTAACTAAGCTGATAAATTATAGCTTGCGTAAAACTGTTAAATTAAGTGAGCGAATGGAAAATTAATATTGCTACTAGAGGCTTTAAACCTTAAATCTAGGTTAAGTCTCTAGCTCGGAGCATATCTACCTTGGTGCTTGCCTTTCCTGCTAGTCCATAAAGCTCGAAGTTTATAGCTTAATTATAAAGAAGCAGGACAAGAGTGAGAAAAAAATTTTTAGCCAGTACTTTTTCAATAGTAAGTGCTAAGAAAATTTTTAACGCAACTGAGTGGTAAAAATTATTTACGCTTAGCGTGCCTAAATTTAAAACTGACTAAAAAATTTAATTTCGAGGCAAAATCAGGTGAGATATAAATTTTTATAGTATGGATATATACATAATATTCGTAAAATCAAGCAAAAAAACTCAAATTTAATTTCATCGCTGCTTAATTTATTTTTTAGACAAGACAAATATGTAGTTGGTTTTATCTTTTTGAATGAAAAAACAAAACCTGTTGCAAGTAAAAACATAGCTATACCTAAATTTATCCTAGATAAATTGGCAAATGGATTTGCTTGCACTATTAACAGGATGTGCTAATAACCATATACTTTAGTCTGTTATATTTCTCAATACTATGATTTAACATAATTTTAACCTATAAATTTTAAAAATTAAATAAATGCAATTATTTTTGCACTTCAATTTGAAATGCAGCGATCTTTGCTTAAATATTTTTTGGCATACGCAAATATACGTAATTAAATATCCTAAGAAAGCACCTAAAATTATTATATTGCAATATGACTTGCTACTAAAAGCGAGGAAAAATTTTGTTAAATCTGCTAATCTAGAGTCGTCTATATTTATATAATTGTTGTGTAAAAAGGTCAGAAATACAATTAAAATAACAGCTAAAAGTGAACTACTGTACATAAAAATAATAGAAAAAAATTAACTCTTTATTCTAAGGCATACATTTATCTCTAAATTAAAATCTTCTCTAA
>NZ_NRJG01000029.1 GCF_003585935.1 Psittacicella hinzii | reverse complement strand
TTGCTCAAAAAATTGGATAACCTAAAATTAAATTCAGAAAATAATTAAATTTAATTGCATGGCTATTTATCGGCAATTCTCACAATTTTTCACAGAAATATTAATTTTTTGTAGACAAGAATAATTTTTTGTTAAATCCAAATATTTTTTTAGCTCTTGCCAACCAGCAAAATTTAAGAATAAGAAACGTAAGAAAGAAAGGCTAAGACGCAATAAACAAAAGCAACCCCTAAATTTACGTTTGTGCTTCTATGTTGCTCTTGAGTTACGGGAATGTAATATGGTATGAATATCTTTAAATTACTCGTTAATGTCTATTGAATTAACAAATCTATACATTAACTCTTAAGATTAAAAGATAGATTTGAAACGGAAGAAAAGAGGAAAGGATTATAGGTACTTACGTTTTAAAAACGTAAATAGTGGGAGTATAAGCATCACAATTTTATAGATATCCAACTAGAGACGCATTTGGTAAATAATTGAAATTTAATAAATATTTCCTCCATTAAATAATGTAAGATATTAATATAGGTGTTTGTTAATTAGAAAATAACCCCATTGCTCTTTATACAATGGGGTAAGTAAAGATTCTTAATTGTTATTGTTCAAAACTTCAAGCATTTTGTCTGCTAAAGCTTTTATAACAGGTACTGATACTGAATTTCCAAATTGTTTATAACTCTGCGTATCACTAACTGAAATTATAAAATTATCAGGGAAACCTTGTAATCTTGCTGCTTCACGAGGTGTTAATTTACGTGGATTATTACCGTCTTGAGCAATCAAAATTTCACTACCATCTTTATAGTATCTAGCAGATATAGTGTTAGCATACGGGCTGTCGGCATTAAATATAGAGTAACCAAAACCATTACCTTTTTCGATATGTTCTAGTTTACGTCTTTGGTGCCCTTCCCAAAGTTTATCTGAAATTGTATATTTTGAATCAACTTGTTCTTCTAAAATATCACCTACACGAGTAGGAATTAACGTTGGCTCTGGAAACTGAAAATCTTCGTAATTACTTACTTGAGCTTTATCAAAGCCTACAATATAAATGCGTTCACGATTTTGTGGTACACCAAAATCTTTAGATTTTAAGATTTTAGTCTGAACGGCATATCCAAGATCTAATAGAGTTTGAATGATCGTTTCAAACGTTCTACCTTTATCGTGTGATTTTAAATTTTTTACATTCTCTAGAAGAAATGCTTTAGGTCTCTTAGCTTTAATAATTCGAGCTACATCGAAAAATAAAGTACCACGAGTATCTTCAAAACCTAATCTTTTTCCAGCTCTGCTAAATGCTTGACAAGGAAATCCTCCTAGGAGGATATCATGATCAGGAACTTCAGTTTCAACTATCTGAGTAATGTCCCCTAAAGGAACATCATCAAAATTTGCTTTATAAGTTTTTATAGCGAATTTATCTATTTCACTACTAAAAACAAAATTAGCTTGTCCTGTTTGATGGAAACCTAAACGTACACCACCAATTCCTGCAAATAGGTCTATTACTTTATATTTAGCATTAGAATTATTAGGGAATGGTACATTTTCAGGAAATGACATTATAGCTTTAAGCTCTAAATTAGATGGAGTACTTTCTCCATTTTCCCATCTTCTTATAGTGCGATCCCCAAATTTAGACATTCCTACAGCATCTGCTAATTCTTTTTGTGTCATATTTAATCGCAGTCTTTTTTCTTTAATCAAAAGAGCTGGAGAAACGCTCTTTAATGAGGTACTAAAAGTCATATTTACATTTATCCCAATATGCCATTAAATCAGGACTAACTGTCCTCTTTTT
Organism: Psittacicella hinzii; assembly: GCF_003585935.1. Lineage (GTDB taxonomy): Bacteria > Pseudomonadota > Gammaproteobacteria > Enterobacterales > Psittacicellaceae > Psittacicella > Psittacicella hinzii. The sequence goes on along the minus strand of NZ_NRJG01000029.1, from coordinate 4,597 downwards.
ATCACATTATATCGTAAATTTAACCTTAGAGGAGTTATACTTTTTATGACAAAAGATTTTACAGTTGATGAATATAAAGACTTTATTAAAGAAGAAAGGAAGCAAACATTTTTACAACCCTACGATTTAATATATGAAACTTTTAAAAAGCTTTCATATCATCTAAAAGATAAAAGCTTCTTTATAGAAAACGCAAGCTTTATCGTTGAAGAACTGAGAAAAAAAGCTTGGAACGATTTTTTACCACAAGAAAAAGCATTTACTACAAGAATGCTTAAATTTCTTATTGACGAAAAACATGCTAACTCTCTAAGCTCTATTGAAGCGATTACATGGTTTATTGAAAAGTATCCAGAACACATTTATGCTCTAACTTTATCAAATACTCAAAGTCGTAGAAGTCGAGCAGGTAAAGAGTTTGAAAGTACTATCGAATTAGTTTTAATGGGAGCTGGCGTACCTATCGATAGTCAAGGTAATATTGGTAAACAAATTTTTACTAGCAAAGGCCTTGGTAAAATGTTCGATCTAGTATCACCTGGGGCAATCGAATATGACATTAATAAAAGAAATACTGTATTAATAAGTGCAAAAACAACGTTACGAGAAAGATGGCAAGAAGTTCCTGAAGAGATGGGAAGAACTGGTGCTAAAGAAATGTTCTTAGCAACGCTAGATACAACTATTAGCTCAGAAGTATTCTCAACTTTATACGAAGCAAATATACAAGTTACAACGACCAAAAGTATCAAAGAAAATTATTATAAAGATAACTCAAGAGTTTTAACTTTTGAAGATCTAATCAAAATCTGTAAAGAAACAGCTAGTAAATGGAATCAATATAGCTATTCAGTAGCAGATACGGAAAAATTAAAAGAAATAATTACGAAACAAATACAAAAACATGAAGATAAGGAATTTGTTGTAGATTACTACAATGAAAGACTTAAAAAGTACTAACCTAACATTACTTATGCACTGAATACAACAATCTCATTACACTAGTAATGAGATTGTTCTTGAAATCTACCCTATACAAAAATTCTTTTCTTAGTTTCAAACAATTTATTTTTAACTAATCTAGCTTTGGAGTACAGCAATGCGTGATTATACAACTGAAATTCCTGCTTTAGAACGTCCGTTTTTAGCCCACGAGCACCCTAAGTGGTCGGACAATCTCGCTCATGCTTGGCAACAGCTTAAGTACTGGCCGTCTTTACGTGGCTATTATAAAAATCAAACAGCTTACAGTGCTGTACTCACCCAAGCTAATACTTACTTAGCGGCAGCTTTACCAGCCCAATTAAGTGCAGTTAATCCTGTTACTCAACAATCATGGTTATATCAGCATGTACGTTTAACCAGTGAGTATTTATTAGATGCTTTTTGTCAGCATTATGCAAGCTGTAACTTTACTCGTGCTTGTTATCCAGGTTGGCCTGCTGAACAAGGAATCGTTTCTGATGCTATTGAGGGAGTAACGAGAATGATCCCTCTGATTGCAGCCTACTTAGTGCATGCTAAACAGGAAGAAGACAAACCTCAAGCTTCAACTAAATTAGCCTTGGACTATCAACGCCTTGAGACTTATCGTCAAGCACTACGTACTTGTATCTTACATGCTACAGATCCTGATGATAAAGGTTATTGGGGTAAGATCCATGACTATTCTCAACTGATTTGTGAAGCTCATGATGTAGCTTTAGCTATTTGGCTGACTAAAGACCAGATCTTTGTTCATCTACCACACCAAGACAAACAACAAATCCTGACCTGGTTACAAGCTATTAGTAGTAAGGCTACGGTCGATAATAACTGGCATCTCTTTATTGTTCTCATCCAAATGGTAGCTGCTGATTTAGCTGATCCTATTCAAAAACGCAGCGACTATCCGTTCCGCGATCCTGTAGCAGCTTCTTTACTAGATAATATTGATACTCAAGCAATTCTGGACGGACAAGCCGAACAAAATCTTGCTCTTGAAGCTCCAGCTGGTTGGAAACTATTCCCCGAGTTCTATAGTAAATTTGTAGCTGTAGATAAATATCAACGGGTTTTAGATTTTTATACTAACGAAGGTTGGTGGAGAGATGGAGCAAAAGGAGACTATGACTTCTATAACTCATGGGGTTTCTATTACAGTCTCTATTGGTTAGAACAAATTGATCCTAACTTTACGGGGCCATTTATTAAATATGCTGCTCAAGCTTGGGCAAATAAAGCTCGCTATCTCTTTACTCCTCATAGTGTTGCTTTCTTTGGTAGAAGTGTACCTTATCGTCTAGCCTGTAGTACAGGTTTACTCATTACTGATGCTTTAGCAGGGCAAGCTAATGGACAGCACTTACGTGCTTTCTTAAGCCCAAATTGCTACTATATTAGCAACCAAGCTTTAGCCCATGGCATGGTGTCGGCTGGTTTTTATGGTAATGATCGTCGCTTACAAGATCCTTACTCTGGTCCAGCGAGTGCTTTCTGGTCGCTAAGATCTTACATTATCTTACTTTGTACAGGTAATAAAACCGGAGCTTGGACAACAGACTTTGTCCCTCTTCCTGTAGAGCAAGGTGATTTTCAGGTTGAGATCCCAGCCATAGGTTTAACTATTACTGGTAACCAAGAAACACAAGAAGTGGTCGCCCAGTTTGCAAGTAGTAAATACAAATATGACCCAGCAACTTCTAAGTTACTAGGTCAAAACTCTTACACTCAATTAAAAGAGAAAATTATTGGTCGTTCATTCCGTCCGAAAAATAATCTGCTTCGTAAAGGCTTTACTCGTTGGTCTAGCAAACTAGATCTCTATAAATAAAAATATAAGTAAACAAAAATCCCTAGTCGGATAAAGACTAGGGATTCAGTGTCATAACGTTATATTAAATGTTTCAAATCAAAAAAATGATCTTCAATTTATTATACACTCTAGTGTAATAATTACTCAGAAAATCAGGTTCTGCTAATGCAGAACTTTATTTTTGTAACCTTTATGGAGTGCACGTTTTTCTACTTGCAATAAAGCTGTTGTAGTGTATTACTATTTTCCTCGATACTGACTAAGTAATTTAAACATAGACTAAGTAATTAAACTCTGACTGTAATAGAAGATAGGCTAATCTAGGATTACTAAGCAAGTACCTATTAATATCCAGTAAATACTAATTAGTATCTAGTAAATAATAAATAATATCTAAAAATATCTAATAATATTTTTAGGTACTACCACTAAGTAACTATTATTACTAAATAAGCTTTATGCAAGTTTTTATAACGTTGCTTTTTTTACTTAATTTTTGATCTAGTTGAGCAAAAAATTAGTAAAACTTTTAAACAAAATCAAACAAATACAACCAGGCTATAGCAAGACCTCGATACGCAAAAAAGGACTAAAGTGGTTCACTTTAATCCTCCTGATCATTTTCTATATACTTCAATACATACTTTACTAAGATTCTTAGTATCAATGTAAATTAGTAGGTTGTTTTCTAGATACGTGAAATACTATATCACAAATTCAGTATTACCTAAATTTATTTTTCCGAAAAAAATTTCGCTGATCTTAATTAATTTTCCGCTTTTTAACCAATTAATATCATTAAAGTAGTTGTTATTTACGACATTATTCAAACTTCATGTCTTACTGCACATAATTTTTTTGTTCGAGACGATCAAAAAGCTTTAAAAAACATCTAACTAAATTTACCTATTACCTTAGAAAAATATAGGTGAATTTACAAATTTGGATATAAATTTTGTGACGAGAAAACAAAAATTAATTTAAAAAATTATTTTTTATTCTCAGAATTAACAGCAGGTGCAAGTTAACTGTGCACTCACATTAGCTAAGCTGTAAATCAGCAACCAATTTACACACAAGTTCAAACCACAAGGATTGAGCTTTACCCCAAAAATGATACACCTCCTAAGCACCACCTATTATCCCCTACCACCTACAACTTTCATAATCGCACAAAATTAGCATTTTACAATCCCATACTTGTCATTAACTGCATGAGCAGAATTAGCTGTATAAGCAGAATGAGTTAAATGAGCTATACCTCAAGAGTGATACTTCCCATCTATACCAAATCATTAATAGAGAGAATGTATATGGAAGTATGTAAACAGCTGTTAAACTTAGCTTGAGATTGCTCAAGCTGGTTTTGAACATACGAATATCGTTATTTATTATTTAGAGGCAATATTATTTGCATAAAATTTTGATTATTCTAATCTGTATAAAAATATATCGAGGGGAATACAAAAATATTACAGTTAGTTTTGTTGGGAGTAAAAGTTATTGCCACAATAACCTCGTGATTAAAGGACTAAATTCTTACCTTGTTGAGCAAAAATTTGCTTCTCTTTTTCCTATCAATTGATAAACTTCCACCTCACTTGCGAGAAATAAAAAATGAATATCCTATCTCTAAAAATCAAAACTTTAAACCTGAATATTGCCTTTATGGTATAATATGCCGATGTGTGAAATTTAACAATCACATGACGGTTTTGCAGCAAAATTATCGCTTAGATTTTTGTCCTTCTAGGAAGTAGTCTTTACCTCTAGGGGAAACTATGATTTAGTAATAATTTTGCT
>NZ_NRJG01000028.1 GCF_003585935.1 Psittacicella hinzii | reverse complement strand
CTGGGCTCACGTTATTTTTACATTTGGTAATTATTTGTTTTCTTCAGCTTTTTCTTTCTCTGCTAAATCTTTAGCTGCTTTTTCAATATTTTGACAAAAGCCTAAAGCTTGAGCATTGTATTTATTAGCTAAGTCTAACATTTGTCCAGTTAAACCTGTAGTAACTAACTGATAGTTACCATAAGTTTGACACTCTAGAAGAATTTGTTTTGGTAATTCTTCTTTCAAGCCTGGGGTAGCTAAAAACTCGTATAAAGATGCTTGACCTGCATCATCTAAAAGACGATTCGGGAAATCATCTGGATACAGATTTAATGCTAAAGGCACACCATATAAGCTGTAGTAATACTCAGCTACGTTTAAACCTGAGAAATATTTAAAGTCTTTAGCAATTAACTCGTAGTTATTCACAAATGAATAAGCTAAGAAATCTTTTACTGCTTCATCACTAATATCGATCTCATCTGTATATGCTTCGTTTTTCTGTTTCACATATGCACCATTAGCTTGATACACTAAAGCATAATCCGGATAGATATCTTTATTATCTTGCATGTACTTGTTAATAAACGCTAAACGCTCATCTGAAGTACCTACTAGAGCATGGTTGATTTTACGTAATTGCTCGCTATTTGCAGGATTGCTTAAAGTTTGACTTAAAGCTTCTAAACCTTGTTTAATAGTTACATCATCTAAACTTGCAGCTACATCTTTAGTTGTTGCAGTTTGCTCGGCAGCTGGAGCATTATTAGCAGCTGTCTCTGGAGCAGAATTTTTATCACAAGCAGCTAATGCAAAAGCACCAACTACACATAAAGCTTGGGCTACACGAGTAAGTAATTTACTAGTCATGAATAACTCACAAATCTAGCAAGTCGCAACACCTAGTAAATACTCAAAAGCTAAAAGTATAGGTCGCTGTTGATCAACTTGCAATGAAAATGAAAAGGGGTAGTCTTTACAAAATGCTTAATTTTGTAAAGAAAAATAAAATCTTAAATAAGGTTATTTACGGTAAATTACCATAAATCAACACTGTTTTCTATTGTAACACATCGCTCTATGATTTATCTATGTTCATTAGCTTGATCACTGCATAAATCAAGTCGGTCTCAAAAATAGACTACTTTACGTAAACGTAAAACTATTACTAAGGTTCAAGAAAACTATAGGTGAAAATCCATCACACTCCATGAGCTGTACACCAAGAAATCTTCAAACCACACAAGGTTAATTTTGCACAACTAAGTAAAAATTCATTGGTTTTTTATTATCGTACGTAGATATCAAATTACTTAGCAAATAAAGCTGATCGTTAACGAGATAGGTAACGATAAAGTGCTAAAATTTTTTGCCTATCAATAACGGCAAAACAAGGCTTTAGCTAGAACATAATTGGCAAAGCTGTAGTATATTATATTTAGATATAAGGTTAAAAATAGTTGCAAAATTTGTTATTTCAAACAAGGAGATCAAAGCAAATTACTTTTTGTCTTTTTCCCAGTTACTATCTTTAATTTTAGATCTGTAAAGTACATTTATAAGCTAAAAACTTATAAAGTAGTATTTTTTGATATATGACACCAAAATTAATCGTTTTATTCCTTGTTTATCCGTGATAAATGAGGGTGATATCACTTCTTTTTTAGTGTCGGCTTAGGTATAATTTAAACATTAACGTAGTCTAATGGATTAATATCTCAATTATGTAATTTAAGATTTCAGGTATGAAAGACATTTGTGCAATAAACTTTAATATTGAAGAGTTTAACAGCTCATTCAATAGGAACATCTCCAACCAAGATTGGCAACAAGATAATAGTTATTGGTACAATCAAGTAAAAGATCGAGAAATAGTTAGTCCAGAACTAAGTTTTCTACCTCCTTTACAACGCCGTAGATTAGGCGATAGCGCTCGTTTGATCTTCAGCGCAGCTTGGCCATTAACCAATAAAGAAGAAAATCTTCCTGTAATCTACGCTTCAAGTCAAAGTGAAAATAATCGTTCTTTTGAATTATTTTCAGACTTTTTAACTCAAGGGACGATTTCTCCTACCTCTTTTAGCCTATCGGTGCACAATGCTATTGTTGGTCAGTGGACAGTAATGCAAAACACTACTGCCGAATCTTCAGCAATCGCAACCAGCAAAGATAATTTAGAAGTTGCTTTAGTTGAAGCTTACACTATGTTTCAACAAGGTGTAACAAAAGTTCTAATTGTCTTAAGCGAAACTTTTCTTAAAGAAGCAAATTATAACTCACAACCTGATCTTGTATTTCCACCACTAGATTATGCTTTAGCTTTAGTTGTTACGCCAGGTAATAACTATAGCTTAAAACTACAGGCTCAAATCCAATCACCTAAAGTATTAGTTGACAATAACCTTCAATTTATTAAAGCTCATAATTTAGGTTTAAACCACTGGACAAGTCCAGCACAGTACGGAGTATGGACATGGGAAAGAAAATCGAATTAATTTATCGCTTTATAGTGACAATATTCGGTTTTATTCTCTTCGGAGTATTCGGTACTCTCATGTATCTGGTGCTTATCCCTTGGGGTTGGAATTATCCAAATACCAGTCTTAAGTCACAACTCAAAGCCCGCAAATTCGTTAGTTGGACTTGGAGACTGCTCATTAAATACGGTACTCTTTGCAAAATAGTTAAAGTTAACTATCGTGGCCTTGAGCGCTTAGGTAAACCTGGACAATTGATCCTAGCCAACCATCCGTCTCTACTTGACGTAGTATTGCTCTTTATGAAGATCAATAATACTAATATTGTAGTAAAGAAAAGTCTTTTACAAAACCCAAGTATGCGTGGAGCTATTCGTGCTTGTGGTTTTATTCCAGGAACTGAAAGTGAAGAATTCTTAGAAGCATGTCATAAGGCTCTTCAAGAGCAATCTTTACTTATTTTTCCCGAAGGAACTCGCACAGGCTGGGATGGGGTGGTAAATATTCATCGGGGAGCTATCTCCATAGGTTTACGCAGCGCCAAAGTAATTACTCCTGTAATTATTAAAGCCAATCCACCTCACTTTAAGAAAGGGCAGCCTTGGTATAAAGTACCAGTTTGCACTGTTAACTATGATATTTATGTAGGTGAAGATATAGATACTGCTCAAAGATTAGCCGAAAAACCTTTGCCTATTGCGGCAAGAAGAATTAAAGCCGAACTTGAAACTTATTTTAATACTCAAACAAAGGATAATACATGCAATTAGCCGACGAAATTAAGAAATTAATTATTGACAGCTTATCTTTAGAAGACATTACTGTTGAAGATATTTCTAATGACACTTTACTTTTTGATGAGCAAGGTCTAGGCTTAGATTCTGTGGACGCTCTAGAATTAGGTTTAGAATTACAAAAGAAATACGGTTTTAGTTTTGATGTAGAGCAACACGATCTAAATACTTATTTCAAAAGTGTACAAACTTTAACTGATTTTGTTCAAGAACAAATCAACAACAAATAAGCAAGAGTAAAACTCTTTAAGTTTGAATTATTCTTTCCTATATCTAAGTGAAATTATGCAACAGAAACAATTAACTGACCAAGAGATTCAACAGATTCTAACTAACGCTTTAGTAGAATTATTTGAAGTTGATGCGCAAGAAATTACTCCTGAAACTAATCTATATACAGATTTAGATATCGATAGTATTGACGCAATTGACTTAATCGACTTTATTAAGCGTAAAACAGGTTATAAATTAAATGCTGAAGATTTCCGCACTGTACGTACAGTACAAGATGTAATCGAAGCGGTGAAAAAAGTTAGCATCAATCCTGAGCAAGAGGTAAGTGCACCTCAAGATGATTCTAAACAAGGATAATACATGAGTATTAAAACTTGTTTAGAAAGCTTACCTTGGATAAATGCAGCTTATGTTGCTAAAGCGCCATCTAAGATAGCTTGTCTAGAACTTAATCCGCAAGGGATCGAAGTATATCGTCAACAAGGAAGAGCTCATTTATTAGCTTTAATCAATCAACACTTGCCTGAGGCTTTAATAAGTGAGCTCACTCTGTTCACAGATAAATTGCCTAACCAATTCGATGTTATTGATTTAGAACAAAAACTAACTCAAGGAATTAAAGATCCTGAATGGCATTCATGCCAAGAGAAAGATAATACTTATGTATTACAAGGACAAGTACCAGTTGATCTACTGTATTTCAGAGATCACTTTGATTCATTTCCTTTAGTTCCAGGAGTAGTTATTCTACGTTGGATAAAAAAGCAAGCACAAAAGATTTACCCTGCATTAGATTATGTAGGTCAAGTTAAAAATCTTAAATTCCAAAATTTTACTCAACCGAATGATCTAATTGAGCTTACTTTTATTTGGGATAAAGACAAACAACGACTAGAATTCAAATTAGAAACAGCCGGTAAACCTAGTTGTAAAGGGTACTATTTTTATGCTTAAGCTTATTTCTGGAGTGGTATCTCTCGCTCTAACTCTTTGTTCGATAGCTTACCCTCTATGTTGGCTTTTTGCATCAAACTCCCAACTTACTTATGGATTAATTTGGTTACTTGCTAGTTTATGGCTCATTAAAGGGCTAGTTTTTCCTAGTAATTACCGATTTTTTCAAGTGTTTATTGGATTGTTCTTTGTTTTTATCGCCGTAATAGGATCGCATGAGTTAGCTCACTGGTATCCAGCTCTCGTTAGTGGGTTTATGCTCCTTGTATTTGGAGCAAGTTTAATAAAACCTCCAACTTTTATCGAGCGAATTGCTCGCCTTAAGGATCCTCATCTACCAGCACAAGCCTCAAGTTACTTACGTAAACTTACTTATGTTTGGTGTGGCTTTTTCATCCTAAATATTACAATTGTGAGCTTTAGCATTTGGGGTGAATATTGGACTTTTTGGGCTTGGTACGCAGGAGCTATTTCTTACGTCCTAATGGGAGTTTTGTTTATTGGAGAGTTTATTCTTCGTCCCTATCTCATTAAGATCCATAACAAAGAATAATAAATCTTTTTGCAATCAATAGCAGCTTGCTAAGCATATTATGACAATGCTATCTACTTTTAAGGTTAAGAACCCAATAGCGGTTAATCCGTGTTGGGAACGTCAGGATTTTGCTAAGCGTGTATTACAAATTAGCCAAGAGCTACAAGAACGTAAGTATCAAAATGTAACTTTACATCTTTCAGATGTAAGTGAGTTTGCTTGCTGCCTTCTTGCTTGTTTACACGCCAAGATAAATGTATTACTTCCGCCCAACCTTTTAGAACAAAATTTAGTTTGGGCACAAAATGAAAGTGATTTCATTTTAACTGATCAAGAATTTAGAGATTTAGGTTTAGAGCAACAGGTAACTTTACCCCAAGATCTAGATGAACTAATAGATCCTTATTCGCAAACACAAATTAAATTAAAAACTTCAGGTTCTACTGGTAATCCTAAAGTTATAACTAAGCTTGCTTGCCATATGTGGCAAGAAGCAACGAGCTTAGCTAAAGTATTTCCGTTTGTTCATCCAGAACTGCAAGTGTTAGGCAGCGTGAGCTGTTTACACATGTATGGTTTAACTCATAGGGTATTTTTACCTCTGTCTCAAGGCTGGATTATCGGACGTCAACAACTAGTTTTTAATGAAAATCTAATTGCAGAAACCACACGTCCTTCTGTATGGATTAGTAGTCCGGTTTTCTTGTCTAATCTCCATCAAATAAAAGCACAAGCACAACAAAACTTGCTCGGAGTGGTTTGTGCTGGTGGAGTACTTAGCCTAGAAACTGAACAAAAACTCTCCCAGTTCAAGATTAATGTCTTTGAAATTTACGGCAGTACTGAAACCGGAGTAGTTGCTTATCGACCTGGAAAAGGGATATGGCAAACTTTATCTCCAGTAAACATTGGCGTAAATGAGCACGAATGCTTATGGGTAGAATCTCCTTGGGTTAACCAACGAGAACAAACGAGTGATGTGGTAGAGCTAAGTTCGCAAGGATTTAAGTTAATTGGTCGTAATGATCGCATTGTTAAGATTAATGACAAACGCGTCTCTTTATCGCAAGTTGAACAAGAGCTAATCTTACATCCTTGGGTACAAGACGCCTACGTATGTAAACATCCTAAGTTTATGCGTCTGGTAGCTTTAGTTGTACTTAAACCAGAAGCTATGCTTGAGAGCCAAGGACGTAAACCAATCATTGCTGAATTAAAGCACTTTTTAAGCAAATCGCAAGAAAAGAGTGTTTTACCTCGTTACTGGCGCTTTATCGAGCAATTACCACGTAACTCCCAAGACAAAATAGATCGCCAACAAGTCGAACAAATTTGTTTACAACCATTAAATTAACTTGGTTAGGATCGCTAGATGTCTAAAATTTTTCAACCTGTAGTTATTATTCCTCACTATAACCATGCTAGTACCATTAGACGGGTAGTTGAGGAACTAAGATTGCACAATCTGCCAGTAATTATTGTTGATGACGGATCTGAACCAGCTCAAGCACAAGTTGTACAACAATTGCAAGACCTTCATGTGCAAGTACAACTCAATCCCGTAAACCAAGGAAAAGGTGCTGCAGTAAAAGATGCTTTTGTCCTAGCCCAACAGCTAGGTTATAGCCATGTTTTACAAGTCGATGCCGATGGACAACATAAGTTAAGCGATGTCCTAAAATTTATTCAAAGCGCTCAAAGCCATCCTGATACGATTATATGTGGTTTACCTGTTTATGGCGCTGATGCTCCTAAAGCTAGATTATACGGACGTAAAATTACTAACTTTTGGAATGCCATTAATACTTGGTCGTTCGATTTAAAAGACGGGATGTGTGGTTTTAGACTTTATCCTTTAGACACGACTTTGCCTATTTTGCTTGAACAGCACATAGGTAATCGTATGGATTTTGATACTGAAATCTTAGTCCGCTGTCACTGGCAACAAATTCCATTTCTGTGGATTGAAACGCCTGTAACCTATCACCCAGGTGGGGTCAGTCACTTTAAAGCTTGGGCTGATAACTGGCGTATTAGCAAAATGCACGCTCGCTTATTCTTTGGGATGCTAGCTCGCAAACTCACAGGAAAAAGTGTATGAGCTCAAAAAAAAACTGGAATCAGCAGCCTGAAAAAGGCAATATGTTTTTCCTTAATGTAAGCCGTTGGCTTACTAAATACACGCCAGTCTGGATTTTAAAATTAGTTACTCTCGTAGTAATTACTTATTACTACTTAACCAGCAGCTGTGCTCGTGGTAATATTCAACAATATTTACAACGCTTACAAGCTACTTTTCCTGAAATCAATTTAGGGTATGCGGCAAAATTTAGAGTATTTTATAATTTTGCTCAAACCATTGTAGATAAGTTAGCTATAACGCAAAATCGCAAAATCTATAACAAGATTATTCTCCAAGATCCGGACAATCTACTCGAAAAAATGCATCAAAAGCAACCTGGTCAGATTTTTGTTTTTTCGCACCATGGTTGCGCTCCTATTTGTCAAATCTTTTTCCAAGATAAAATCTACCAAGATATAAAACTTAATATTATTTTAGATAAGAATAATTCTTTAAAATTTAATCGCACTTTAGAAAAGAGCAGACAAAATAGCAATAATATTAATTTATTACAAATCGGAGCTCTTGATGTACAGCAAATGCTCGAGCTCGAACAGCGTTTAGCACGCGGAGAATGGTTAGCCATTGCTGTCGATCGTTTTGATCCTAGCAAAGATAAGTATACGGCAGTTGATTTTTTAGGTGAGAAAGCTAATTTACCTCTTGGTCCTTGGCTTTTATCTAGTTTGCTAACAGCACCCATTAATACTCTTGCCTGTTATCGCGAAGGAAATGACTTTGTTCTTGAGTTAAAAAGTTTTAGCTCACCTTTAATCGCTAAAGGGAAACAAAGAAAAGAACAAATTGCTCAAGTTATGCAGCAATATGCACACTTTTTAGCTTTATCTTGTAAGCAAAGACCTCTATTCTGGTTTAACTTTTATGATTTTTGGTCTATAGGTAAAGATAATCAGAATGATCTGTAATATACTAAACTTAGAGGCTGACTTTTAACCTCCGCTTTAAGATTTAATCTTAAATTTGCATAGGTTTAGATTTACTTTAATTTATCTTCCTTACCTATCTCTAAAACTCTTTGCAGTTAACTTAGAAAGCATTAGATCTAAGAGTGAAGTTTTAGTAAATAGTTCACCTTACAAACCTTAACATAACTTTTCGCATTTTATATAAGGATATCCCATGAAAGTTCTTAAAACTCTATCTGTTTTAGCAGTAGCAGCTTTAGCTTTAGGCTCATGTGCTCGTAATGAAACTTCATTTCATAGCGTGCAAGAAACTTTAGCCTCTGCTCAAGCGAAAAAAGTAGTAGATCCAAATATTCAACTATTTTGGGGCACTGACGCACCAGGTACACTGCTTTTAAAAGATGCTACAACAAATCGTACAACTAATGCTTTTGCCAAAGCAGATGTTAATTCTTGTCAGTGGGCATTCTTAAGTGCTGTTGTGCAATTACAGAAAAAAGCTAAAGAGTTAGGTGGAACTAAAGTAACAAACATCTTTAGTACTTATAAAGGCTCTAACTTTAAATCTGCAACCCAATATGAGTGTCATGCAGGTAATCTGATTTCTCGCGTTTCATTAACTGGTGACATTAAAAAATAATATTAAGGGCTAAAGCAGAGCTTTAGCCCTTCTATTATCTAAATAATTTTATGCTTAAATCTAAAAAACACGTTTATGCCACTCATAGCTCTGAATATCAGATTCAGTTTTTTGATACGGATGCTATGGGGATTATGTGGCACGGGAATTACGTAAAATATCTCGAAATGGCACGTTGTGCATTTTTAGATCAAATTAACTACTCATACGATGTTATGGAACACCAAGGATATGGCTGGCCTGTAGTGCAAGTTAATATTAAGTACGTAAAACCTACAGTATTTAAACAAAAAATTAAAATCATAGTACAGCTTGTGGAGTACGAATCAAGCTTAAAATTTGATTATCTAATCCTTGACGCACAAACTGGTACGCGTTTAACTAAAGCAAGTACTATGCAAGTTGCAGTAAGTTTAGACACGCAAGAACTGCAGTTACAAACTCCAGAATCATTACGCCGAGTTGTTGAAGCTTATCCAGAGTTTAAACCAGCGCAAGCATAATTTTAACTTAGACCCCGCAATGCAAACTAGTTAACAACTTTTCTTAGAGTTTGCAACCAAGCTAATTGGTACTAACTAGGCATGATTTAAAGGTTTAAAAAACACATGATATTAAAAAAAATATTACTTACTGCCAGCTTAGGCTTACTTACTAGCTGGTCTTGGGCTTTTGGTCAGGCTGATCTTGTAAAACAATTACAGCAGCCAACGAGTCTGCAAGGTGATTTTACCCAACAAAGATTTTTAGCTAATTTAGGTTCTCCTATTACTTCAACTGGAGATTTTACGCTAGTTAAAGCTAAAGGCTTATTGTGGAATATGCAAACTCCTTTCCCAGTAAGTATTCGCTTAAATAGTAAAGGTATTTCTCAATGGGATGGCAATCAGTGGATATTCTCTGATCAAATAGGTCAATCCGCACAGATTAAACTCTTTTTAGGTTTACTTTCTGGTGACGTATCTGGGATTGAAAATCAATTTGCCATTAAAGTATCGGGAACAGCTGCGAACTGGACTATGGATCTTACCCCAAGCAGTGTACTAATGAAACAAATCTTTACCCAGATAACTATTGCCGGTGGTGATTTAGTTAAAACTATTACTTTACAAGAAAAGCAAGGTGATAAAACCGTAATTTCTTTTAGTCAAGTAAAAGTAGATAAACCATTAAATAGTTTTGCAAGTAAAGCTTTACCTTAGGAAGTAGTATGCACTTTAGTACAGGAATAAAGGTCTTCTTTGCGCTGGTTTGTTTAGCTCTCGTGACTTTTTTAGGAGGAAGAATCGCCAACCATAATTGGGTGGTTACAGATTTAATCTCTCTTTTACCTCAAGAAAAATCTTGGAATCCCGTGCAAGTATCCGCTGATGATTTACAAACACAAGCGCTAAATAAACAAATTATTGCTTTGATTGGTGAGCAAGATAAAGAACAAGCTTTTACTCAAGCACAAAATGTGGTTAAGCTCTGGCAACAAACTGGGATTTTTAGTCATGTACAAGGACAAACGCAGCCAGACATTAGTAAGCTGCAGCAAGACTTAAAGCTTCTAGGGTTTGCAACTTTACCTGATAACGTAATCCAAGAACTTAAAACTAAGCCACAAGCTTATTTCCAAACCTATGCCCAGCAAATAATGAATCCGTTTAATAAAACCTCATTATTAGCTGTAGATCAGGATTGGTTAAGTTTTAGTCGCTACACTTTAACTTCGGCTTTAACTTCCAGTAAAGTACAATGGGATATGAGCTCTGGTTTTTTATACTTAGAGCACAATAATACTACCTATGTTGTTCTGCAAGCTACTTTAAGCGATGGCGACATCATTAAAGAGCAGAGCTCTCTTTTAGAAGTACTCAAGCAAACGCGTGAGCAAGTACGAGCTTCGAGCGCAGGTAAATTTTTAGTTACAGGTACGAGTATTTTTGCAGCTTATACCCAAGCTCAAGCCCAAGCTGAAAGTACCATTATGTCTATTGTAGGAACTATCCTAACCTTAGGATTACTGCTAGCTATATTCCGCAGTTTAAAAATTCTCTGGTTATATTTACCTATTGTAGTCGGATTAGTTTGTGGCGTTAGTGCAACGGTACTAGTATTTGGACAAATTCATATTATGACCCTAGTGATAGGAACTAGTTTAATTGGGGTTTTAATTGATTTTCCTTTACATTGGCTCATGGGATCTTTCTTTACTGCAAATTGGCAAGCTAAAGCTAGTATGCAAGCATTGCAAAAGACTTTTATCCTTAGCTTAATTATTACTCTATTAGGTTATATCCTTTTAGGGATTACAGTTTTACCTATCTTGCAACAAACAGCGTTATTCTCGGCTGTTGCTTTAATTTTTGCTGTAATTACTACGCTTTTCTGGCTTCCAGGAAGATTTGCACGCTATCAGCCTAAACCTTTAGTAAAACTACCAGAGCTTACCGAAGTAACTTG
The DNA here is from genome assembly GCF_003585935.1 of Psittacicella hinzii. Classification (GTDB taxonomy): domain Bacteria; phylum Pseudomonadota; class Gammaproteobacteria; order Enterobacterales; family Psittacicellaceae; genus Psittacicella; species Psittacicella hinzii. The sequence continues at coordinate 49,541 of NZ_NRJG01000028.1, read as the reverse complement.
CTTTTACTCCTTAAACACCAAAGTTAAATATCTCTTAGGCGTAGGAGTTTTAATTTTAGGAGCAATTGGTATCTATCGTAGCCAATGGCACGATAATATGCGTCAATGGATAGCTGTACCAGATAGTATGCTAATCCAAGCCCAACAAATTGCTAATTATACGGGTATGGACTTAAGTACCCAGTACTTACTAATAACTGCTAATAGTCCAGAAGCACTATTAGACAAAAATGCCCAAGTTACAGCGCAATTACAACAATTACAGACGCAAAATCCTGAAATTAAGTTCTTATCTTTAAGTAATTGGTTACATACGCAGAGTAAACAAAAAGCATTAGCTGAATACTTAAGCTCGCATATCCAAGCACAAGATTATGCCATTTTGGAGCAAATTGGCATACCTGCAAGTAAAATACAGCAAGCTTTAACTGAGTTAACCCAAACGCAACCGGTAAGTTTAACCCAAGCTTTAGCTACAAGTATTGGACAAGCTTGGCAATATTTATACTTAGGGGAACTACAACCTCAAGTTTATGGTGCGGTGATTAAGTTTCCAGGTTTAACCACTACTGCATTATCTCAAGTACAAGCTTTAGCTAATAATCAAGATGTTTTTTGGCAAGATAAAGCAGGACACTTAAATGAGTCCTTTAAACATACTAGAGATCAAGCTGCTTGGTTAAAGATTGCTTCTTTTGTCCTAGCTTTCTTATTCCTCTGGAAATTCTTTGGCGTGAAGAAAACTGCTAAAATGCTTCTTTTACCTTTAGCTGCTATAGGTTTAACCATCGCAACTCTTGGTTGGTTTAATGTGCCAATAAGTCTGTTTGCCATGTTTGGTTTACTATTAGTTTCGGCTATAGGTATTGACTATACGGTGTATCTCGAAACTGTACAAGAGAAGAAAAAGTATAAGAAGACTGCAGTCTTCTTTGCAGCTTTAACCACCATGATTGCTTTTTTACTACTAGGTATAAGCTCAACTCCAGCCGTATCAGCGTTTGGTTTAAGTGTTAGCCTCGGAGTATTCTATTGTGTATTAATAATCTTTTTAAGCTATAAAGATTATCAAACTAAGCAATAAAATTAAACTTTATTGAGTTGGATTAAGGTAATTAAGGTTAAGCAAGTTTAATTAAGTTTACCCAACTCTTAAAACTACAATTTAGTTTAGCGTAAGTAGCACCTAAGGCAACCTATCATAGATAGCTAATATGACTTAATAAAATGGTAGCTCCTGTAAGTGCTACTTAACGCAAACTAAAGTGATACACTACCAAGCAACAAATCTCATAAAATTAAGCTTATAGGTGAATACGCACCTTAGCTTAATGTTTATCCACTTAAGATTAGATTTTTTAACCTTGAATAGGTTAACCATATGCATAAAAAATTTAAAATGTTATTCCTTTTAGGGATAACTTGCGCTCTTGCTGCTTGCTCTTCTTTCCCAGAAATTAAGCAATTTCCTACGACTAACGAGCAGGCAAAGCATATGTATAAAGTGCAGCAACAAGAGCCTAAACAACAAACTAGTTTACTGGTTATTCAATCTGGAGCTGACCAATGGCGATGGATACTAACTGATCCTCTCGGAGCACCTTTAGCGCGTATGCTTTTAACGCCTCAAGGTTGGAAAGCTGATGGTTTTGCCCCACCAAATGAGCAAGCTAAATATCTATTTGCAGCAATTACCACTTATCTAGATCCTTCACTTTCACTATTAAACTATAGCGAAATTAAAGACGATCAAGGATGGAAGAATTATTTTGTTGATAATCGTTTAGTTTGGAAAATTCAAGTAAAACAAAACCAAGCACAAATTATCCTCTTTGATAATTCTCAATGGTTAGTTACATATTTACCTCAGTAATTTTATGCATAAAATATATCTTCATACTCCAGGAATTGTTAGCAGTTTAGGTTCAGGCATTGCTCAACATTTTCATATTTTGTCTCAACAAACTCCATCTCCTTTAATTAGCGAAGATAACCCTTTTTATGATCCTGATTTTAATTTAAAACAAGGAACATTCGGTAAAATAACTTGTCCTTTACTAGAGTTACCAGAATCAACTCCGGCTCATATGGTATGTAGAAGTAACCAAATTACTTATCATGCTTTAATGCAAATCGACGAGCAAATTCAACAAGTTATAGCTCAATATGGTCGTCAAAGAGTTGCAGTTGTCGTGGGCACATCTACTGCTGGTATTGATACGATAATCCCTTATTTTAAGCAAGCTTATTTAAATAATAAGCACGACGATTATCTTAATCAAAGCCAACTATATTTTAGTTCGCCGCAAGATTATGTGCGTGAGCTATACGGACTTGAGGGCTTAGGCTATGGTATTTCTACGGCTTGTACTTCAGGCGCACGAGCTATTATGGCTGGAGCTCGCCTCTTATTAGCTAATTTATGTGATGCTGTAATTGTGGGAGGAGTTGATACTCTATCTCCTTTAACCATTAAAGGGTTTGAATCTTTATCAGTACTTTCTCCTCAAGTATTAAATCCGTTTTCTACTAATCGTCAAGGTACTAATATCGGAGAGGGAGCTGCTTTATTTGTGCTAACCAGACAAGCACTCAATGATCAAGCACAAGAGCTTTTAGGCTATGGAGCAAGCAGTGACGCTTATCACATGAGTAGTCCACACCCTGAAGGTCTAGGCGCAAAACTTGCTATGGAGCAAGCTTTAGCATTAGCACGATTAGAGCCTTCATCGATTGGTTGGGTAAACCTCCATGGAACAGGGACGCGCCATAACGATAGTATGGAAGCTTTAGCTGTCTCACAAGTGCTAGGTACTCAAGTATTTTGCACTTCAACCAAACCTTATACAGCTCATACCTTAGGAGCTGCAGGAGCTATAGAAGCCGCTATTGCTTGGGCGTTTATTAGCCCCGACTTAAATCCGACTGGGGTGTTACCTGCACAATTATGGGATGGGCAACCAGATCCAGATATTCCTCAACTTAATATAACCCAAGCTGACAGTTATTGGCCACAAGCTAGACGTATTGCTTTAAGTAATTCATTTGCTTTTGGTGGAAATAATGCTGTATTAATTCTAGGACAAAGAGATGACCACAACTAGACAATTAACCTTTCCTTTTACTCAAGTGGATCAGCTTTTACCGCAATCTGGAGCAATGATTCAAGTAGATCGAGTTCTAGACTATGGAGCAAATTATATAGTTACTGAGTTCACTATTCGTCCTAACAATATTTTATTAGAGGGTGATAAATTTGTTAATTATTCAGCCCTTGAAGTAATGGCGCAAAGTATCGGTTGTTGGGAAGGTTGTCGCTCTTATTCTCAAGGTAAACCAATACGTTTGGGTTATTTTTTAGGATCACGTAAAATTGACTTTTATTGCGATGCCATAGAAATTGGCACTACGTTAGAAATAAAAGTGCAACTTTCATTACAAGATGAAACTGGTTTTGGGGTTTTTGATGTAGAGCTTTTTGAAAAAGCTAGCCAAAAACTTCTAATTAAAGCAGCTCTTAATGTGTATAGCCCCAACAAATAGGATAGATAGCTATGGAAAAAACCGTATTAGTTACAGGTTCAAGTAGAGGTATTGGTAAGGCGATTGCTTTAGCATTAGCCGCTAAAGGTTATGATCTCGTAATTCACTGTCGTTCACAAGTTGAACAAGCACAAGAAGTAATTGCGCAAGTACAAGCTTTAGGACGTAAAGCTCGTTTACTGCAATTTGATGTATCTGACCGTCAATCCTGTAAACAAATTCTAACCCAAGACGTTGAAGAACATGGGGCTTATTATGGAGTTGTGCTTAATGCCGGTTTAACTCGCGATGGAGCTTTCCCTGCTCTTACAGATCAAGATTGGGATAGCGTAATTCACACGAACCTTGATGGCTTTTACAATGTATTACATCAAGTAATCATGCCAATGATCCGTAATCGTAAACCAGGTCGTATCGTTTGTATTACAAGCGTTTCTGGGTTAATTGGTAATCGCGGACAAGTGAATTATAGTGCTTCTAAAGCTGGTATTATTGGCGCAGCTAAATCACTAGCAATTGAGTTAGCTAAACGTAATATAACTGTAAATTGTGTCGCTCCAGGATTAATTGATACTGATATTATTGATGAGTTAACTCCAGTAGAGCAAATATTAAAAGCTATTCCGGCTCAACGTATGGGTAAACCAGAAGAAGTTGCTCATGCTGTTAGTTTTTTACTAGATGAACAAGCTGCATATATTACACGTCAAGTTCTGGCGGTAAATGGCGGTTTATGTTAAAAAAGAAGAAGTAAGATATGCAAACAAAAAGAGTAGTTATAACTGGAGCTGGAGGTATCACCGCTCTTGGTCGTACTTGGCAAGACATTAAGCAAGCTTTTAAATCACAAAAGAATGCTGTAAAACGCTTAAATTGGGATGCAAAATATAAAGATCTTGAATCTTACCTTGGTGCGCCAATTAATGGTTATACCCCTCCAGCCTCTTGGAATAGAAAACAACTAAGAAGCATGGGGCGAGTATCTATGTTCTGTGTAGATGCTGCTCAAGATGCGCTTATTAGTGCTGGATTATTAAAGGATGGAGTGATTGATCCTTGCTGCTTAAATGGTAATATGGGGGTAGCTTCAGGATCGTCGACTGGAAGTACACCTGATATTCTTACCGTAGCTGATCTTATTTCAACCGGAGAAAATGATAAATTCAATGCCAACACCTATGTACGTATGATGCCGCACACTACGGCAGCTAATATTGGCATTTTCTTTGGTTTAAGTGGACGTATTATTCCAACCTCTAGCGCTTGTTCATCTGGTAGCCAAGCAATTGGCTATGCTTATGAGTCGATTAAATATGGCATGATCCCTATGATGATTGCCGGCGGCGGTGAAGAGTTCTGCCTTTCTGAAGTATATGTATTTGACTCATTGTATGCAGCAAGTAGAGACAATGATCATCCAGAGTTAAACCCACGTCCTTATGATGCTAAACGTGATGGTTTAGTAATTGGGGAAGGTGCGGGAATGCTCGTTTTAGAAGAGCTCGAACATGCTCTAGCGCGTGGCGCTAATATTCTGGCTGAGGTGGTGGGTTATGGTGCTAATAGTGATGGTACGCATATTACTCGCCCATCTAAAGAAACCATGCAACTATGTATGGAGTTAGCTCTTAAAGATGCAAACTTAAAACCAGAAGACATTGGTTATGTTGATGGTCATGGTACAGCTACTGAACAAGGAGATATTGCTGAAACGCAAGCAACAGCCTCTTTATTTGGTAAAGTACCTCTAAGTTCACAAAAAAGCTATTTAGGGCACACTCTTGGTGCATGTGGCGCGCTTGAGAGTTGGTTTGCCATTAACATGATGAACGATGGCTGGTTTGCACCAACGCTTAATCTTACAGAAATCGATCCACGTTGTGGTGATTTAGACTACATTACTGGTGAGGGAAGAGAAATCCAAACCGATTACGTAATGAATAACAACTTTGCCTTTGGTGGAGTAAACACTAGTCTAATCTTTAAGCGCTGGACTGGAAAATAATATATAATTTTCTTTAATCGACCTTGAGAAGGAAATATCCCTTTAGGCTTTTATGCTTAAAGGGATTTTTTATAACTTGTAAATTATTCGTAAAGCCGTAAACATTTTTCTTAAAGCGAGTAGTTTTAATTACTGATCCCTAAATTTTTTCAGACAACCTTTCTGACTCCCACTCGAAAATCCTAAATAATCCCTTGTTAATTATTGTGATAATTTTAGTAATTCCTGATAAAAACTTAGGGTTTAAAGTTGTCTAACTTGGCAAATCAACAAAATTATCTTTCTTATCTTCTCTTTCGTTTATTCTTACCAAACGTAAGAAACAAGCTATCAAAACTCTTTCCTCTCTAGCTCAACAAGATCAAAACTAACATATTAATACATGGTTTTAAACTTTTAATTTGCAAAAGTTAGTTTGCCTCAACATTAAACTCATTGTCACGCCTCTTTTCTTGCTCTAAGCAATCTATCTCATGATCATTTTGTTACAAAAGATCAGTTTGAGCTTCGTATTTGTTGCTTCGCATTCACCTTTACTTTCACACTTTTGCAAAAGGTAAAGAAAATTTAAATTTTAAGCTTGCAAATAATAGTTTTTAAGAGCTTTTTAATCTAACTTTTATCTTTTTGCTCATCTAAAATTTAGTCATTTACGTTTTTTTAGTTTAGAGCACTAAATAAAGTCACGTTTTAAGCGATTTTTTCGTTAAAATAAGGGCAGAAATTCCACCAATAAAATCAGCAATATTTGTGAAATATTTTTAAGTATCGCTTGATTTATTTTGTCGAACTAGAGTAGGAGATTAATCGCTTACTCTTGTCGTATTTTCCTGTTTTTTATCTCTTTCACTTCTTGTCTTAGCTTTATGCTTAGCTCCTAGCTTCTTACCTTGAGTAAGCACAGAACGACACTAACCTAAAGTTAAAACAAGGCTCTTTCACCTAACTATCAAAGACTTATGACTAAAATACGTACTAAATTTGCTAAATTAGCAGCAGCTTTTGCTGTATTAGGTCTTTCAGCTCATGCTTTTGCTGACAGTAACACAATTAAACTACGTGTTATTGAAACGACCGACCTGCATGCTTACTATACAGCTTATGACTACTATAGTGACCGTCCAATCAAAGAGTACGGCTTTACACGTACGGCTTCTCTAATTGAAAAAGCTCGTGCTGGAGCTGTAAACTCGATCTTAGTGGATAACGGTGACTTAATCCAAGGTGGGATGATCGGAACTTGGGCAGTTGAAGATGACTTTAAATCTTATCAGATTCACCCTGCGTATCTTTTATTCAAAGCATTTAATTACGATGTATCTAACTTAGGTAACCACGAGTTTAACTTTGGTTTACCTTACTTACAAAAAGTAGTAGACTCTGCACAAAAACTAGCAGGTGTTCCGGTTATTAACTCAAACGTATATGACGCAAAAACTGGTGCTAACTACTACACTCCATACATTATTAAAGAACATACATTTACTGCCGAAGATGGCACTAAACATCAAATTAAAGTAGGTTATATCGGCTTTACTCCTCCAGGCATTATGCAATGGGATGCCGAAAAATTAACCGGTAAAGTGACTGCTGCGCCTATTGTTGCTTCGGCAGAAAAATTCATTCCAGAAATGAAAGCCAAAGGTGCTGAAGTAATCGTGGCTATTCCTCACTCGGGTATTGGTACGAATGCTCCATCTTCATCTTTATTCCCGAACCAAGTTATTAACTTAACTAAAGTTAAAGACGTAGATGCGGTAATGTTTGGGCACTCGCACGGGGTATTCCCATCTGAAGAATATGCAAGTACTCCTGGTGCTGACATTAAACGTGGTACTATTAATGGAGTACCATCGGTAATGCCTGGTCGTTGGGGTAGCCACTTAGGGATTGTTGATCTAGTATTAGAAAAACAACCTGATGGTAGCTGGAAAGCTAATGCTTCAAAAGCCGTAGCTTATGCTGAACCAGTTTACGACATTAAAAACCGTAAAGAACTGGTAGAAGAAAGCCCATTAGCGGTTAAAACTCTAGAACAAACCCACGAAGCTACACGTGCTTATGCTAATAAACCACTAGGTAAAATTGATGATCCTCTATACGGTTACTTAGCATTAACTCAAGATGATCCAACAGTTAAACTTGTTAACCAAGTACAAATGGATGCTTTACAAAATTGGGTAAAAGAGAACCCTAAATATGCTAACCACAAGTTAGTATCAGCTGCTGCTCCATTTAGATATGGTGAGCGTCACAACGACGTAAATGGTTTTACACACGTAGATAAAGGTCCATTTACTTTACGTAATGTATCAGACGTATACTTCTATCCAAATACGTTCACCATCATCGAAGTAACTGGTAAAGATGTGAAAAACTGGGCTGAATGTTCTTCATCATTATTCAACCAAATCTTTACAGGTACATCAGATCGTCAAGAGTTACTAAACTACAATACTTTCCGTACTTATAACTTTGACGTACTCTATGGGGTAACTTACCAATACGATGTTACTAAACCTTCAGCATTTGACTCGCGTTGTCGTCCAAGTCGTACTATTGGTGCTGGTCGTGTAGTTAATATGCAATATCAAGGTCAAGAAATTAAAGACAGTGATAAATTCTTATTAGCTACGAACAACTATCGTGCAAACGGTGGTATGTTCCCAGGTTCGGGTCCACAAAGCGTAGTGTATGCAGCTTTAGAAACATCTCAAGAGTTAATTGCGAATTACGCAACTAAATTAGCTAAAGATGGTAAAGCAATTAAGATCGATCACACTGTAAACTGGAGCATCTTACCAATCAAAGGTAGTGAAAACCTTAATGTGGTAATCTTCTCTGCACCAAACGATACAGCTGTGGGTTATGCGTTACAAAACTCTGTTTACCCATTAACTAAACTTGGTTTAGATTATGCAGGTTTCCAAGAGTACCGCATCGATCTTTCTAAATACTTACCAGAAAACGCTTACAAACCATTTACTCCTAGTAAATAAGTCGTAAGCTAGTAATGATTACAATCTTTAAAAGATCTTAACTGAATACTTATACTCTTAATAAAGTTAAAGGTTCGAGAGGCATTAACCTCTCGAACCTTTTTACATTTTACTTACTCCGATGGAGTATTAATTCAACTACAAGAAGCTATAGGATTAGGGATAGCTTAATTAGGTGTAGGATTATTTTTTATTTAAGGGATAAGCATGCTCGCGATACTTATAAATCGCTTGGATAATCCGTTGTTTCTTATCTTCTTCAGGGATAATCTCATCTAAACTCGGAGTAAAAAACGGAGGTTTATTCTCCTCTTGTTCTAAAGCAAGATATTTAGTTTCCTCTAAGCCTAGCTCTGCTAGAGCAGCACGCGCTTTTTCTGCTTCTATTTCTAGAGTCGTATCTACTGGATCTACGAGATATTGGTACAGATTGATATCATCCATGCATTGAGCAAAGCGCTTAGCAAAAGGATAAACATAACGTAAGAAAATACGTGCAGCAGCTCCAGGTAAGAATGGTTTTTCCTTTAAGATGGCTTTGATCCCTGCTTGCTCATTATTCCATAAACGGGCGATTGTTACTTTAAATCCTTCGCGGTCGCGTGGATTGTAATAGATAAAAGCTTTAGGATTGATGTAATCAAGCTCGGTTTCTATTCCACCCCAATAAATTGGGATACAACCTGCAGCAAAAGCTTCAAGTAATTTTTCCGTTACATAACCAGGTGTATTAGAGTTTTCTGGACAAATGTTAAAAATAACACGCTGTAAAAAATCTAGTTTCTTGTCATTAAACTCTTCTTGAAGAATAGTGGTATTTTTACGCCACTTCCCTGCATAAAGCATCGGATAATCTGTTATTTGAATAAAGATTTCTTCGAAGATATCACAAATTTGGCTACGCACTCCATGTAACAAGCCGATAATGTCATGACTAGCAATACATGCTGCAAGAACATTACGTTTATCAATATCAAACTTGCGGCTTTCAAGATTATTGATCTTATCTACCCATTCAACTAATTGTTGATAAGTAGGTAAACCATAATCCATCAGAAAGCCCGCATCAGCGCTGCGGAAAAAGTTCGGAATGTGCACATAGTTATTAAATAGTGTAGACACTCGTTCTGGTTCATATGGACCGGCCGCAATATCGCAGAAATCAGCATAATGATCCGCAGCCGCAAAACACCATGACATGTTATACACATTCTCTTGGGTATGCGTAATTGTCGGCATGCCTGTAAACAGAAAAGGTTTTACATTATTATCGGCAAAAACTTGATTCATATACCATAACGGCTCAAATGCGTAGAGAGTTGGTACGGCATCTGGATATTGCGTGCGTAATTTTGAATACTGTTGTTCGAGTATTCCTTGCAGATTATAGCGAGTTGAAAAAAGATAAATAATATTGATTGGTGAGGGAAACTCTAGGTAGCGGAACTTATTTATTAAAAAGCTCACTGCGCTTTTACTGTAATCAAAGTTACTCCACATACCAGAATAATTGAGTTTACTAAGTTTTAACATTGATATAACTCAAAATAATAAAATGCCAGCTTTTACTCCCTAATTCAGTTCTCTCTACTCCTCAACCTACGTTTAAGTAAGAAAGTCCGGTTGTCTTAACCAAGAAACAAGAGAACATTAGTTACAAGGAAAAGTGCAAGTAAAAGCTCAAGCAAAGTCTGAAAACTGTTTTTAGTTATTATCGCATATTTAGATCTTAGTGCCTTACTTACCTCGGGATTAATTTAGTTTTTACTTGCCTTGGGAGTATAATAGGCAACAAATAACTATACCCTCTTAATAACACACTAATACTTTTACCCAAGAAACTTTTACCTAAGGAGACATCTATGACCCCTGCTGTTAATCTACTGAAAAAAGAGAAAATTAAGTTTGGCATTCACGAATACGCTCATGATCCAGAGAATACAAACTTTGGGCAAGAGGCGGTAGATAAGTTAGGTTTTCCAGCTGAACAAGTGTATAAAACTTTACTTGTAGCTTTTAATGGGGATCAGAAAAAACTCGGAGTAGTGGTATTACCTATTGCTCATATGCTAAGCCTGAAAAAAGCTGCTAAAGCCTTTGGAGTGAAAAAACTTGAAATGGCTGATAAAGAGATTGCACAAAAAGTTACAGGTTATTTAGTAGGAGGGATTTCTCCTTTAGGACAAAAGAAAGCTTTACCAACCCTTATTGAAACTACAGCGAAAAATTTCGAGGTGATTTATTGTTCTGGTGGCAAACGAGGCCTAGATATCTCTTTAGCACCAGCTGATCTAGCCAAACTAACTCGTGCTACCTTTGCAGATGTAGTGGATAGTGAATAGTTAAGAATCTTCATAGCTGATGATCGTTATTGTTGCGGATAGTTATAGCTTAGAATCGTAATAACAAAAATCATTCATACTCCAAGCTTTTCATTATTTGGGAATTTAGGTTTTGTAGTGTATCACCTTTGCTTGCCTATTCCCCTTTACAATATAAAACTATTTTGTTAATGCTAGTTTAGTAGCCCAGCTAGCTATGAGCTTTCTATGAGCTATCTTAATGCATGATATTTCTTAACTAGATGATATCTCTTCCTTATATTTAGGTACATCTCTTTGCTTTACATGTCTGAATATTGCAGTCTTTGAGGACGCATGTTCGACATGAAAAATACTAAAATATGCTTATATTCCTATAATTCAAGGTTTGTTTAGGCAAACCTTTTTTCACTTTACTAGGCTATGTAAGCTTTTTCTATTTTTAAGCAAGGAAACATTACATGTACGGAAGACTTAATAAGTCCATCATCGGCAAAGCTGTAGCAAAAGTAAAGAGCAGTCACAAAGCCCTCACTCTCTCAGATGGAGGGCGTTTACAGTTAAGATTAAGCCCATCTTATCCAGGTAAAGGTTCTTGGTCACTTGTTGTCGGACCTAGAGAGAAACAAGTGCGAGTGACTATTGGTGAATACCATCATAGTATTCCAGGTTATATTTCTATTGAGCAAGCACGGCAAATTGCCATTCGCATTAAAAAATCCTACCAGCATGGCATACCTGCTGAAATTAATAACCAAATCCAACGCGAAGCCGTTACTTTAGAAGCCTTAATTATGTGGTATATCGATTTTAAGCGACCACAATGGGCTGAACGTTCGTATCATAAAATGTGCGATTTCTTAGAAGGGATCAAACGCACTAAACTAGCAACCATTCCTGTTTCACGTCTAACCCCTAAATTACTTAAAGACGAACTCAATACTTTAGGATGGGCTGCTAGTACTAAGTCGGATGCCTATACCTTTATTAAGAGTGCGGTTAATTATGCCATTGGTAATCGCATGATTAACGATTGTAAATTACCCAAGTACTCGCATTTGTTCTCAGAGAAAGTCATGCGTCAACCTTTTAAAGCGCTCGACTTACAACAAATACCAGAGTTCTTTAGGAAACTCAAACTCATAGATAAAGAAGCAGCTGCTAGTATTCTTTTAATTATTCTCACGGCTTGTCGCTGCAACGAAGTACTTAAACGTAGTCAGCAAGATAAACTCGAAACTAAAGCAAGCGGAGCTCTTTGGTATATCCCTGCTCAACGGATGAAACGAGGTTTAGAGCATACGGTTTTCTTACCGCAGCCAATACTCAAGCTACTCTCCTATTCTCCAGTGGTATACCACAAGATGCAATGGGAGTTAAAGAAGTTAAAATTTAGTGCAACGATGCATGGTTTTCGCTCACTGTTCTTTAGTACCATGATTGAACACTTCCCCCAATATAAAGATGCAATTTCCGCATGCATTTCTCATGGTAAAGAACTGACTAATCATAGTGATAAATCCTACCATCGCTATGATTTTGAAAAAGAGAAGATTCTAGTCTTTAGTGCTTGGTATGAAATCCTCTTACAACATGGCTTAGAGCAAATCCTCGCCGAACTTTAGCTCATATGTACTTGGTATCAGAGTTTAGTATCGTGTTTATTACAAGCACTTAAAGATAATTTCAGAATCATCCATGCTTGAATTCACAAACTTAATTTGAGTTACCTACTGAATACAAGCACTCAATAAATGCACTGAATATAAGCACAAAAATAGAGCCTAGGTCTTACGACTTAGGCTCTAAGTATAAGGTACTAAAGTCCGCAGACTTTAGCACAGGTTCTTTTTATATTTCGGAATATTAGTCTCAGGAGTAGACAGATGTCTACTTAATGAACTAAAGAGGCAATAAGTATTAGCTTTACGGCCTAGTACTTACCCCATCTTCCTACGTATTATTTTACCGAATTGCTAGCTATTTGTCGGGGTATTACATAAATTAATGGCTTTTTGCCCCAATTTATCGGGACTTGTGATAGTTTTATTTGTTGTTGGGTAGAGTTTTTGCCGAAAAAATGAGCATTTGAGGGTTTTGTTAAGGAGTAAGCTGCTGATTTCTAGTACCTAAAATCCCCATCTTAATTTTTTTAGACCTCTCTGACAACTATTTTTCAGTCTCCCCTTTCTCTAGTGTATCACCCTTTACATACTCACAAGATTCATTGCTTTTGCGAAAGTATCTTATTTTTTAAACCCTCATAAGTACAACTAAAGTCCAAGAAAATACACCAATTGCCGTACTCGCAACTCTCACTGCTTAATGACAAAAATTAAGTTCTTCCTCTATAGCAAGTTCGCTATAAAACCGCTATAATAATTAAACTTAACTTTATATTTTCCTAAGCTTAACGATGATTTTATATAGTTCGTTTTTACTTACTTATTTTATGCCTCATCGTTAGTTTTAGTTTGTACTTCTATCTTTTTTGAGAACTCATTATCTCCTATGGATCTACTCCTCGCCTATGTATGGCAAAACAAACTGCGCGTGTGCTTTACTTTTTTAGTCACGGTTGCAGAAGGGATTGTCAGTGTCCTTTTACTTGACGTCCTAAATGATAAAGTACTTTCGCCTACAAGTTTTAGTATTGAATCTTTAATGATCTTTGCGGCATTGCTGCTTATTTTCTTTGCCGTATCTGCGGGTTCGCAAATCCTCCTTGCCCGCATTGGACATGCTCTGGTTAACCAAATCCGTGAGCGCGTAATTAAACAAATTATCGATGCAGATTACGTCCGCTTACAACTCCAAGGTAAAGGTCGTTATATTGCCTCTTTAAACTTTGATATCAATAACTTTCAGCGCTTATTCGTTGAGTTACCTTATTTAATTCAAGGGATGATAGTTACTTTTTCAACCTTGATATACTTAGCCTTTTTATCTCCAAGTTTAACTGGCATTAGTGTTCTCTGGTTATTAGTAGCTTTAATCCTAACTCAAATCTTTATTCGTCGCAGCGTACATCATATGCGTCTGTACCGTACATCTAAAGATAATATTACTGCCGATTATCATGCTTCGATTGATGGTAATCGTGAGTTAAAAACTAATACTCTTTTTGCTGAACGTTGGTATCGTAAAATCTTCCAAAAACACACTCGCTATGCTTTAAAGCAATACAATCTTTCAGATAGCTACTATTATTTAGCTGCTGTATTCTTTGATGTGCTTTTACTGGCGCTAATTGGTTTTATCTTCTTTATCAACTTTGAGTTTAATTTCTCTTCGACCGGTACTGCCATTACCATTTGCTTAACTTTACTGTATATTCGAACATTTTTAAGTGCAGTTATTCGTACTTTACCTCTAGTTGACTATGCTTTAGTGTCTGCAAATAAAATGTCGCAACTTGATCTCGGTAATTACGAACCGCAGTTTAAACATCAATTAAGCGTAAAAAGTAACTGGCAAAGCGTGCGTTGGCAAAACTTAAACTACGTCTACCCAGATGCGCGTACTCTTGATGAAGACGAAATCGAAGTAGCAAGCCACTACCACATGGATGACCTGTTTAATGAAGATGAGGTGGAGGTAACTCTACCTCCAAGTCTTGCTAGTAGCAGCACAATCAAACCGTTTACCCTAAGTAACATTAATATTGAACTCCGACGTGGTTCGATTACTATGTTAGTCGGAAAAAACGGGGCTGGTAAATCTTCATTAGTAGGGATTATGTCCGGGATTACTCCTTGGACAAGTGGAGAAATGTATATTGATCAACACCGCATTACTAAAAATACCATTGCTGCTTATCGTCACATGGTGGCAAATATTTTTAGTGATTTCTACCTCTTTAATGAAATCGGAGTTGAACAAACCTACACGACCATGCAACTCATGCAAACTTGGTTAAAGCGCTTACAACTACAAGATAAAGTAAGTGTTGATAATTTTGAGTTTAGTACTACCAACTTATCAACTGGACAACGTCGTCGCTTAGCTTTACTTATTGCCATAGTGTCGCAGCGTCCGATTATTATTCTTGATGAATGGGCAGCTGAACAAGACCCATCGTTTAAGCGTATTTTCTACCGTGAGATTTTACCTTTACTAAAATCTCAGGGCAAAACCATTTTTGTAGTGAGTCATGATGCAGAGTACTTTGACGCTGCGGATTACTTATATCTCATTGCCCAAGGGCAAGTAAGTGAACTGGTAGGTGAGGACAAAGTTTACCTAGCCATTGAAGCTGTAAGCAGTAGCCAATGACATGGTTAAGTAGCCTAACTTTGCCCACTCAAATAAGTCATACTCTACAGAGTAGAGTAAGTCTGCAAAAAAGTGAGCTGGACCACAAAATGATACACCACAGCAGGCAAAATCCAAGCAATAAACAAGCGAAAAGCAAGCTCAAAGCTAGCAAAAAGCCAACATAAATTAAGGCGGAGGTTAAAAACCTCCGCCTTAATTTATTAATCTTTTACAATTTTTTACACTCTTTGTAGTGTATTAATTTTGTAGTTTATTATTTACTCTTAAAATTAGAAGTTGTAGTTGAATACTACACGACGGTTTTTAGAGTAAGCAGCTTCGTTGTGACCTAATACTGCTGGACGCTCTTCACCGTAGCTTAATTGACGAATAGATGCTGGATCAACACCGAATTGTACTAATAAATCAGCTACTGATTTAGCACGTTGTGCACCTAGAGTAATGTTGTACTCTGGAGTACCACGTTCGTCAGTGTAACCTTCTAATACTACTTTTGCACCGTTTGCTTTAATGAAAGCTGCGTGAGCTTTAATTAACTCAACACCTTCTGCTGTTGGAGTGTAAGAGTCGAAAGCAAATAATACAGTGTTGTAAGTATTTTGTAATTCGTTTTGTGAATAACCGTTATAGATTTTCGCGTTAGGGTCTTTAGCTTGTAAATTCGCATTCGTAAATGAATTATCAGCTGTACCAGTGTTTTGGCTAACACCTGAAGAACATGCTGCTAAAGCAAATGCAGCAACTACCGCTAGAGCTAAACGTGAAGGGGAAAATAATTTTACCATAAAGATATCCTTAAAAAGAAAGATCCTAGTTAAAAACTATATCAAAGGTTATTAATCAGCTAGGTAAGCAATCGAGGCTTAATAGCTCTAAGCCTCAAAGTACTTTTATTATAAAACTAGTTTAGGTACTACTGGCTAATACCTAAACCCCAAATAGAAATTTTAAAATATAAATTAGTTCTCATTGCAAAACTACATGATTTTACGGATTTGTCACCGCATTTGACCATGCTGCATTACTATATGAACCTTGAGTTAATGGTAAAGTCACACGATTGTAACCGTCGATACTAATTAAATTTAAACGTTTATTGTTACCAACCGTTGAAGAATAGATTACCATTTGTCCATTTGGACTTAAAGTTAAACCTTCATCTAAGTAAGTTGAAGATAAAGCTGTAGTTTTACCTGTAGTTAAGTCTTGTGCTGTAATACGGTCACGGTTAATAAATACCATGGTTTTAGCGCTATAACTTACATCGGCATTAGTTGTTTGTCCACTTGTACGTGAAATACGATAAGCTTGACCGCTACCTAAATCCATTTGGTAAATCGCGGCATTACCGCCACGGTCTGAAGTAAAGATTAAGCTATTACCATACCATGCTGGTTCAGAGTTACGTCCTGCACCATTAGTTAGGTTACGTTCACTATTATTTTTTAAGTTACGTAAGTAAATATCAAACTTACCATTGTTACCGTAAACGTAAGCTAAGTAGTTACCATCAGCACTATAAGCTGGCGCTGAAGAATTCCCTAGACGATTAACTACTGTATATACGCGACCTGAAGCTAGGTTATATTGCATAATCACCGAACTAAAAGTCGTATAAGTCACGAATGCTAAATTACTGTTATCAGGTGACCAATCCGGAGAAAGAATTGGTTTACTTGAAGTATAGATTTTTTTAGCATTGTAACCATCGTAATCAGCGATATAAAGGTTATATTCGTTAACCCCTGCAATAGGTTGCTGTACGTAAGCGATTTTAGTTAAGAAATCAGATAGTTTTTTAGTGATGGCTGTAAATACGCTATCGGCAGCGGCGTGCGCTAATTTACGTTGATCGCCAGGAGTATAAGTCACTGAACGACTAATACATGCTTGCCCTACTGGACAAATCGCACCTGACATATCGTATAGGTTATAGTCTAATTTATAACCTTGACCAGCCGGACTTACTGCACCAGTTACTAAATAGAATACTCCTGCTTGATTCCATACATTAGGATTAATTGGGGTATTCATATCTTGTGGGAAGTTTTGCGCGTATACAGGAGCAAAGATACCAGTATTTTGTAAATCCGCACCGATAATGGTTTCTAATTTATTTTGAATATTTACTCCAGGAGCATAGCTAAAATTCGCAATTGCGATTTTTTGTGCTTGGTGCGTACCCTGATCGATATTAATCACCGTTGATGAAGTATTAGGATCAGTTACAGGAGTAATATTACTTGAAGTTTCAGCATAACCTGTTAACGCATAGAAACAAGCTAAACCTACACCCCATAATTTGTATGAAGAAAAAACTTTAATCATAGATTAAGTCGTATGGTTAAAAAATGGTAATGAAGAAGAGGGGGAACTGTGCATTTACGTCAATTTCTTAAAAATTAATTCTTACAGATTTATTCTCAAAGATTTATTCTCAAAGATTTATTCTCAAAGATTTATTCTCAAAGATTTATTCTCAAAGATTTATTCTCAAAGATTTATTCTCAAAGATTTATTCTCAAAGATTTATTCTCAAAGATTTATTCTCAAAGATTTATTCTCAAAGATTTATTCTTAAAAATTTATTCTTAAAAATTTATCTTAGTTTACTTATTACTCATCCTTGTACAAGAAACAAGCAATAACAAATGCAAAATAGAGAAAAACATGACAAATGCAAAAAGAATAACGAAATTGTACGGTAAACATACACAAAATTTTAGCCCCTTGCGAGAAATTAAATTAAGTAAGGGGCTGCTTCCTTTAACTAGAAAGGAAGATCAAAAAACGGGAAGAAAAAGTCACGTTGCAAACTTTTGCTGCGATAAAACAATGGCTTATGCCACGTTTAAGATGAGCAAAATTTGTGAGCGAATTTTTTAATGTATATTTTACCTTAAATATAGCGACTTAAGTATAAAAAACCAAGAGGAAAAATGAAAAAATTCCCTAATTTCTCTTATCTATCATTTGTCAGTTTTAGTTAATGTTAAATAAAAATAGGTACTAAGAGTAAGGGAATAGACATGTCTTTACGTAAAGAATAGAGACCGAGACAAAAATAATAGACAATAGACAATAGACAAGAGACAAGAGACAAGAGACAAGAGACAAGAGACAAGAGACAAGAGACAAGAGACAAGAGACAAGAGACAAGGGACAAGAGACAAGAGACAAGGGACAAGAGATAAGAGACAAGAGATAAGAGACAAGGGACAAGAGACAAGGGATAAGGGATAAGAGATGAGAGATGAGAGATAAGGGATAAGAGACAATCTAGCTTCCCTAATCCAACCATTCTTAGCCTTATGCTATAATAGGAAACTCTAAAATTTTGGAAAATACGCAGATTATATGGAATATAAAGTATTAGCTGAACCGGTAATTTTTGAAGAAGAGTTCAAAAAAAGCCGCTTTATTACCTATCTTGCACGGGTTAATAATTTAGAAGAAGCTCGTGCTTTTATTCACCAAATTTGGCAAGAACATCCTAAAGCTACCCACGTTTGCTGGGCAACCGTAGCTGGTGTACCTGGAGATGAACTGCAATACTATTCTACTGACAATGGAGAACCATCTGGTACAGCTGGACGTCCTATGTTAAATACTCTGATTAACTCCCAAATCGGACATATAGTTGCTGCAACTGTACGTTACTTTGGAGGCATCCTCTTAGGAACTGGTGGTCTTTGTAAAGCCTATGCTAGTGGAGTGCAACAAGCACTCAAATTAGCGCAAACCACTACCGAAGTAGAAAGAGATCTATATTTTATTACCTTTGATTATGAACATCTAGGTATGGTGCAAAATCTTTTAGGACAATTTAATACAAAAATTGAGTTCCAAGAGTTCTTAGAACAAGTAACGATTGAATTTGGTATTCCTGCCGAACAAGCTGAGCAACTACAAGCTTTACTAACCGATCGTTCAGCAGGTAGTCTATTTATGTTTAAGATTGGAGAGTAAGCTAAGAATAAAATAAGGTTGTTTACCTTTCAGTTTATCCGCTTACACGAATATCAGATGACCTGTGTGTCTGTTCACACGAATACCTAATTACATGCTGATCAGATTAAATTAAGCTCTGTTATTTTTACTTACTCCCTTACATACACTCAATTTATTACCTTATTCATCCCTAGAGAAGTTAGTTCTCTAGGGATTTCTTGTGTCTTGCAGGTAGTTTTTCCAGCTTTTCCCGTTCTATCCCTTCTATTCTTTAGCTCTTCAGCTCTACTTCAGTACTTATTCAGTCTTATTCTGTTACTATTCATTACCATTTCTGCCTAATTTCTTGTTCTACTCCCGCTGTTCTATTCCTACTCCATTACTCTTTTTCTATTTTTATATTTATTTTTAATAATTTATTAAAAAAAATTAATAAAAATAATCAATAGCCAACTCTTACACAAATTACACATATTTATCAAAGCTTTACCGACCACCACGCAATTACCCTTATTACTTAGTTAAATTCATTTAATTCTTTTTAAGCTATAATATATTTAAATAAAAATAATTATTCTTAAAAAATATTTTCTCGAACATCTCTACAATCCTCTTCTCACTAACCTTAAATCTTCTATTCAAAAAGGACGAAGAATCTCTTTTTCTACAGAAGTATAGGGAGAAAGACTGGAGTATGGGGAGTATATAAAGGGAAAGAAGGTCGAGCCTAAGTTAATCTCTTACATACTCCTTCCCATCTCGCATAGCGAAATATTTTTTTTAGAATTATTTTTAATTTTTTCTAATTTTTTATTTTAAATAAAATTTAAATTACTTTTTTGCTAATTTTTTCGTAACTCTCGTTACAACAAAAACGAACAAGATTAAGAATACGGAAACAATAACCCTATGAGCCAAGATAGTAAAAATACTCCTACTCGCGCTCAAAACACGAGTGGTAATACAGAAATTAGCACCTCTAAAACCCGCCAAACTCCACGCTACACTAGTGCCCAACTAAAAGCTTGGGGACTTGAAGCCGCTATTGCTATAGTTACTCCTTTAGTCGAAACTCTTAAACCTGCGACTAAAGAGAATCTTGCGACTTTTGCGTATAAAGAAGATATTTTTCATTCACGTTTTTTACCAGCGCAGAAAAAATATTCTTTAGCCATGGAAAAGCTTGCAGCTTTTCAGCAAGAACAACAAACGCAAATGCGTAGCCAAGCGCAAAACACCGAGAAAAAACAACTCTTAGCTCTTTTAAATTTAAAAGCGAATCAAATTACAGTAAAACAATATAAAGAGCTGTTTAGTTATTTTTGGCAACAAGCGCAAGAACTACTTCAAGCTTACTGGCAATCGATCGAAGTTGGACCACCTGCTCCGGTTATCGAACAAACTGTACGGGTTACTCCTGCGCAGTTTACGCGTATTGGGCATCAAGCTATTCAAGAAAGACTAAAAGAGTTACGTCTAGCTACTCACAGTATGCAAATTGCCATTCCTAAAATGCGCAATTTCTTACACTTACGCCTAAACCAAGCTAAAGTTCCTGCTGATTTTAAACAAGCGCGCATGGACGATATAGATTCACATTATCGTCAACGTATTACCTATAACGTACGCTTAATGTTAGCTTTACAAGCTTTTGCACCTATTATCGCTAATGGGGGTAACCAAGGATGCCCGCAAGCAATAATACAAAAAGTGGAAATGCACTTACAACTTTTACACTACAAGCAATATGCTTTAGAGCAACAACAAACACGTGCGCAGCAAGTAGAGAAGTTCCTTAGTCAGCAATTAAGCCAAGTACAAGCACAGATCCTACAATTAAAACCGCAGTATACTGCTTATGCGCAAGTTGGAGATCTTCTTACTCAAGCTTTAAGTTTACAAGACAAACTTGAACAACAAGAACGTATAGGTAATACCCAAGCTAGTCAAGATCCTCACTATCTTAAAGTACAACAAGCATTACAAAGTCACCTACAACAGGCAATTCAACGAGCGCAAGAAACCAAGGATATTAATCCACAGGCTCAAGAACAACTATTAACTTTACAACAGCAATTAGCAACGTTTATTTATCAACTCCAACTAGTTGCTAAAGCTCAAGCTCAACTTGCAGTAGCTCTCCAACATGTGCAAACTCAACTGTCTGATCCTAAAATTGAGGATCTGTTTGAGTTACCGGTATTACAACCTTTAATTGGGTTAGTAACTAATCCTCAAGTCCCACTTGAAGAAAAATACTATGCCATGAGTCAAGAACTAGCTAACGCTAGTTTCCCAGAACTTGAAGGGCTAGCTGATGGGATTGTTGATCCGTTTGTGCACTTTGATGATCCAGAGTACTTTGAACGCTTAAATATGACGCCTGAGATGCGTCAACTTTTAATTGATGACTTAAAGCTGCGTAGTGTTGATAAGCTCTCACAACCGCAATTAAGTCCAGAAGCTCTAAGTAGTAAAATCTCGTCTCATGCTCAAGCTACGCTTGATCATGCGCCTCGTCTTGTACCTTATGCGCTAAGTAATGATTATCTTGAGCAGTACCATCAAACCCTGTTACGCCAAGAACAAAAAGCACAAGCCGAAGCACAAGCTTTAGCTAATATTCGCCGCAGCTCAGGACCTTTACGTTTAGAAGATATTCCATCTAATCGCCCAGAACAACAAAGCTATGCTGATTACATGCCAATTTTTAATGAGCATATTGTTAAAAAAGGTGATGGTTATAATACTTTTAAAGTAGATAACAACGAAGTTAAAGATCGCTTAGCTTACTTTGAGAACCAATGGCGTTATGACTTAGCTTATGACTACTTAACAACTATTATTCGTAAACAACAATTAAGTCATGGTGGTAGTGCACGCGTAAGCGTTGGTCTTGATCAGTTACCTTTAATGAAAAAAGAATACTCTTACCAACAACAAGAGTTATTCCATCGTTTTGGTTTACTGTACAACGCTAAAGCGCAAGCTAATAGTAGTTTTTACTACTATCAGATTATTCCGCAACTAGCAAGTAAACTAGGTATTGCCTATCCAACTCCTAAACTTGACAAAGTAACTTGGTATCAAACGGATATCTGGACAGCATTAAATGCTCTAGATAAACGTAACCACCAACATCAATTCTCAACTATTGAAACGAAAACCAGTGAAGGTTTGCAACACTGGTTAGGTAAAGACTTTACTTATCAACAAAAGGTTATTGATAGTTACTATCAAGCACCTTTAGATAAATACCTAATTGACTGGGAGTTTTGTGGACAATATGCGCAGCATATTATTCTGGGAGAATTAGATCCTGAAATTAATAAAAACTTACCAGTAGCAGTAATGACTATTGACCCACGTCTCCATAGTAAAGCACGTTGGGTTAATCTGTTTAAGCTGCGTACAGTTTTAGCTTATGAGCAAAGTGTACAAAATGCGCAAGCTATGCAAAATAGCCAAACTGCACAAAATACACAAGCTCAAGCTTTAACTAAAGATCAAGCCAAGTCACAAGATCAAAACGAGCCACAAGATCTATCTCAAGCACAAAGTCAAGTACAAGATAGTAATCAAGATAAAGCACAAGAGCAAACACTAGATAATTCTCAAGCACAAGAACAAACCAGCACAAGCATCCCAGATTATGTTGCTTTAAGTGGTGGAGAATTACGCTATACCGGTTACTTAAACTACTTACATCTATACGAACAATTAGGACAAGCTTTACATCAAGAAGTACCACAAATTACTTCTGGACAGCAGTTTAGTAAAACTCCTTTACCGGTATATATTGATCAACAATCAGGATTCTTACCGTTTAATGAGAATTTTATTTATATTTGGCACAAAAATAATCTAAATAAACTGCCGATCCACGATCTGCAGCATATTAACTTTGCCGCGGACGCAACCGATGAGCGTTTTCGTCTTGATACTAGAGAAGATGATGATCTAGCCCGTCGCTTACAAAAACAAAAGCAACGCGCTTACTTAACGCAAAAAAGAAGCCGCAAGGCAGTAGATTCTGCTTTTGCGGCAACGCAAAAAGAAACCATGCGTATAGTACTAACTGATATTGCCCAACAAGAGCAAGATGCTTTACATCTAGCCATGCATGAACAGTTAGATACTAAAAGCCTAACTTTACCAGGTCTTAATGCCCATCAAACGAAAAAGCAACGCGATAAGTTAGAAGCAAGACAGATGCGTCAACGCTTTATTGAGGCTTTAAGTAAGAACCCTGATAGTGCAGAAGAGAACCAAGAACAAGCGCTCTCTAAAGCACCTATAACTCCAGGTAAGATGGCACAAGCTCTCCAAGAGCAAATGCATGCCCAAAACCAACTAGTGCATGAGCGTAATCTTAGTTATGCTCAAAGCCAAGGTTTAGCTTCTCAAGGAGATACCCAAGGCGCTACTGGTAATTTTGTTAACAGTGTTGCTAACAGTGTTGCTAATAGTTTTACTTCTAGTAGTGTTGCTACTAACAGTGTCGTTACCAATAATGCCTCTAATAGTGCTACTAGTGGCTCGCTTAACAGTCTTGCTAGTAGTAGATTTACTCCTCTTGCGCAAGTTAACCCTGCTTCGCAAATGCAAGTTACTCAAGCAGCGCAAGTTGCACAAGGTGCTCAAAGTACACAAGCCGTTCAAGTTACACAAGCTACTCAAAGTACACAAGCGGCTCAAGGTTTACAAACCGTTCAAAGTACACTAACTTCTCAACCTAGCCCAGAAAAAGCTAATAATCCTCTAGTACAATATATGCAAATCTCTGAGCAAAGTTACGGAGATTACTTTGAGTTAGCTAAAGAGTTGTACTATATGCAGCAAACTAAACTTGCTGCATATAAGCATAAAGAGCCAAGACAACGTAAACCACAAACCTTTACTGCGGACTTCCCTCTTACCTCACAACCTAAGCACCAAGCTGCGATTTTAACTACCGAAGACGAAGTAGCTAAAGGTTGGAGTCAAGCTCTGGCTCAAGCCAAAGCTGGACAACAAGAAGTAAAAAGCAGCAATAACTATTTAGGACGTGAACACAAGGTTAATCCACAGTTACAACGTACAGCACAAGACAAACAATCTTTAGTAGCTTTACAACAAGATTTAGGACAAGTGCATCTAAGTACAGGTAATGAAGATAACCCAAGTTTATTATCAACCGCAGTTACTAATATTCTAGTAAAAGCAGTTAGTAAAACAGGAGATCTACAAGCTGCAAATCAGCTCGAAGTAATTCCGGATGCTGATTATCTTGAACATTACTATCGTAAATACTTTAGTAATTACCATAAAGAAAATCGTTATTCGTTTTTACATCATGAACCTGAACATTTTGCATGGAATAATCCTGTAGACACCTTACTAAAACGCGCAAAATATAATCCACAAGCGCAAGCTCATATAAAACAAAGAGCTCAAGCTTATTATGATGCAGCGAACAACTACATCACTAAAGTTCAAAGCCTTGTGTACTTAGATGAAATGCAAGCAAACGAGCACCAGTTAGAGGGATATGGTACTTATGCCAGCCTATACTACAATGGCTTAGTGCTACTTCCTGATCTCATGTTACCGTTAGAAGAATATGCACGCTTACAAGATTATGAACAAGCACATACTTTACCGCTGCCAACGCACTACTCGCGTTACCGTAAAGAACATGCGCAACGTTTAGCCCAACTATGCTTAACGCTTAATCCAGTAGCAGCACAAAAATTCTCCCAAGCTTATAGTCGTGCTAATGCATTTAATCTAAGTGTAGTCTCTGCGGCTGCGACCAATGAACTGTTTAATACT
Organism: Psittacicella hinzii; assembly: GCF_003585935.1. Lineage (GTDB taxonomy): Bacteria > Pseudomonadota > Gammaproteobacteria > Enterobacterales > Psittacicellaceae > Psittacicella > Psittacicella hinzii. The sequence goes on along the minus strand of NZ_NRJG01000028.1, from coordinate 24,630 downwards.
TTAGATATTACGCACGTACAGAAGTTTGCGGCTAGTAAGGACTATCGTCAACAAGTGATGTACGCGGCTTTAGGGCAAGAAATTACGCGTACGCCATTGCATATTCTGTCACCAGAAATGCGCAGCCAAGCGCATAATGTATGGCATGAATTAGCTACTAAGCAGCAAGCCTCTCCAGCAGAAAGCTATAAATTAGTAGTGACAGCTGAGAGGTTTGGGATTAAGCAACAAGCTCCAGAACTTACAGAACTTAAATTAGTCCTGCCTGTAGTGCAAAACTGCCGTTGGGGCTTGCTCGGTAATGCAGACTCAGCTCCGCAACTGAAACCTGAGCAAAACCAACAAATGCAACGTGCTTTACAAGCACAAGAGCAGGTCGGACAAGTTGCAATTCAAGAGTTCTTCTCTACTCCTAATAAGCTCACTGCGCTTTTCAGTCGAGCTGCTACGGGTAAGTTTACGGTGGATATGGATATGATGCTTGATCCCATGGCTACACCTGTTGCTCCACTGAACACAGAGCAAGAAGTATTAACCCAACTTAATCCTGCTGTTAATGCTAAAGTAATTAGTCAAGCACAACAAGAGTTCTTACTCTATAGTGGCATTAGTCCTAATTTAAACTATCAAGCTACGCTTACATTTACGACTGAGTTAGATAAGCAATTCTATACTCAACTCACGCAAAACTTAGCTACTGCCTATGGTGCTTATCGTAATCGTCAGCAAATCTATGCTTTTCCGGCGCTATTAAAACGCACGTTTCGTCGTAATAGTTATGGGGTAATTCCTTATATGGCAACCTACTTCCCTAACTCACGTTATCAGGGATCAAGTCGTCATGCGGGATACCATATTCTTGGCGTGAGTGCTACTAATCCGCTCACAGGAGAATTATGGCATGGTAATAGTCAACCAAACTTCTATCTCCCAAGCATTCCTGAAGATATTGCTCATAGCATTCGTCAAGGAGTGAGCTTTAATCGTTTCCAAGAAAGTAAAAACCAATGTGCCGAAGGCATGACGTTCTACCAGCAATATATCAAACAAGAATATGGTCTGGATTTTGGACGTTATACTGAACCGCAGAACGTATTTATGACTCCAGAACAATACTTAGCTTACTACTATGCTTGGCAAAAAGAAGTACATAACTTCCATGCCGAAATTATTGCTGTCTTAAACCAAGTTTATTATCACGACGATAATAGCTTACATAAAGTACGCAATGAACTGCACTATTATGCAGGCTTTAATTGTGAGTTCTCAAGCCAAGCTTTACAAGAGTTAGCTTACTTATCAGTGCCTGAGTTTTGTCAGATCATGCATGTTGATAAGATCGAAGAAAATGTCTACCAAGCTTTAGCGCAAAAACGAGATCTCTATATTCGCGATACCAATATCGAGACCATGGAGAAAATCGATTTAGATAAGTTGCACCCAACATATGAACGTGTAATTTTACATTGTGATATGAATAACTGTTTTGCTTCCATTGCTGCCCGTGAAAATCCGCAACTGCAAGGCAAAGCCATTGCCGTTGCCGGAGATTCTGAACAGCGCAAAGGAGTTATTCTCGCTCGTTCTTATGCTGCTAAAGAATATGGCATTACTACCGGAGAACCAACAGTCGTAGCACTAAAAAAATGTCCCAACTTAATTTTAGTGCCACCGAACTTTGATGATTATCGTCGTTACTCGAATATGGCATCAGAAATCTATGCGCAATATACACCTCATGTTGAGCTTTATAGTATTGATGAAGCATGGTTAGACGTAACCGAAGTAGTAGCGCAATATGAATCTCCAGAAGCCCTAGCTAATCAAATTCGTGAACATATTAAGCGAGAATTAGGGATTACTATTTCGGTAGGGGTAAGCTTTAATAAAGTTCTAGCGAAATTAGGTTCAGATATGAAAAAACCAGACGCGGTTACGTGTATCCCTCCGCATCGCTGGCAAGAGATCGTTTGGCCGCGTGCAGTATCAGAACTAATTGGGGTAGGACGTAAAACTCTAATTAAGCTCGATCGCCTAGGTATAGGGACAATTGGTGCTCTAGCGAATACGCCGCGCCAAAAAATGTACGATGCCCTAGGACATCACGGCTTAAATCTCTGGCTAGATGCTAATGGCTTAGATTGTGTCTCCGTAAAAGATGGTAAAAACCGCGACCGCATTAAATCAGTCGGACGTGGCACAACCTTATCAACCGATGCGCATGATCCAGCTGAAATCAAACGCTTTATTCTTGAATTAGCGGTTGAAGTTTCAGAGAAGCTACATCGTGAAAACTGTTTAGCCTACGGTGTACAAATTTCGATCCGTGATACATCTTTTAAAGATCATAGTTGGCAAGCGCAAATGGAACTTCCAACCTTGATCGCTAAAGATCTAGCGGCTAAAGCGACCGAGCTGTTTAATGCCAACTACCATTGGTCATTACCAGTACGAGCTTTAACTGTACGGGCTATTAACATCATCCCTTACAACACAGAGTTCCAAGCCAATATGTTTACCGATGTCGTAGGACATAAAAAGCGCTTACGCCAACAACGGATTATTCATAAACTTAATGCAGGTTTGACAAAAGGTGATAAAGCTCGTATTCACCAAGCAAGTGATTTACTCAATGAAAAACTTGGTGATCGTAGTTCTATTCTTACGAGTTTTAAGGGAGATGAGTAAAGCAATGACTACTGTAAAGACAACTGCTAGGCAATAGACTGACAACTATACAGGCGACTGTATAGCCTACTGTATAGTCAATTGCGTAACCAATTGCCTAACAGACAGCTTCACCTCTTTGAAAAGATAACTTGTTGCATTTTACTCCGTTTCCCTCTATGCGCTTACGCATGGAGGGTTTTATCTTTTAGATACTGTTTATAATTATGATTTCATCTTTACTTACTACTGATTCGGTCTTTGCATTAAACGCTTTAAATTTAAGACTTTTTTTGCACAAAAAAGCACCTAAATTATTTAAAAAATGCCCAAAAAAGCGTATAATAAAGAAAAAAGAACTATTTGCTCAAGAAAAATGATTATTTTGGTCATTTTGGCATAAGGGAGACATATGCATTTTGCGAAAATGCACGCGTTGGGTAACGACTTTATGGTAATTGATTCAGTTACGCAAAAAGTGTTCCTCAATCCTAAAACTATTCAAGCTTTAGCTGATCGTCATCGTGGTATTGGCTTTGACCAACTATTACTTATTGAACCACCATACGATCCTGACACAGATTTTCACTATCGCATTTTTAATGCTGATGGTTCAGAAGTAAATCAATGCGGTAATGGTGCGCGTTGTTTTGCGCTATATGTAACCTTACAAGGGTTAACAAATAAAAACGATATCTACGTTACCACTAATAACGGACGCATGATCCTAAGTATTAACCACAATACGGTTAAAGTGAACATGGGTGCTCCGAATTTCACTCCGAAAAAAGTTCCTTTTAAAGCTAATACTCCAGAGCACTTTTATATGATTACTACGGCGAAAGGAGTACAACTTTGTGGAGTGGTGAGTATGGGTAATCCTCACTGCGTAGTTACGGTGGATAACGTAAATACAGCCGATGTAACAGGTATTGGTCCATTAATTGAAAATCACGAACGTTTCCCTGAACGTACGAATGTGCCATTTATGGAAATCGTTTCTCCTACTGAAATTAAAGTTCGCGTGTGGGAACGTGGTGCTGGTGAAACCCAAGCTTGTGGTTCAGGCTGCTGTGGTGCGGTAGCTGTTGGAATTCGTCAAGGTAAATTAAAACCTAATACTCCAATTACGGTTCACACTTTAGGTGGTGATTTAGAGATTCAATGGTCTGGCGTTGAGGGAGAACCTCTGTTTATGACTGGTCCGGCAAGTTTTGTGTACACAGGCAAAATTAACTCGAATACCATTCGTCAAATTCGTGCTTTACATCTTGCACAATTAGCGCGCAAACAAGAGTTAGCAGCACAAGCTAATGCAGCTTCTGCTCCAACACAAACTGCAACTAACGCCCAAACTTCAGCTCCGGTGCAAAACTCAACTGCAGCTCATAATGCCAGCAGTGCTAACAATGCCAACGCAACTCTGAGTGAAGAACAAGCACAAGCTGAACTGGAAAATGATCCAGAAAACTTTACCATTCGTAGTAATGCGTAAACTTAACTTAATTTAACTATCTTTTTTAAGGATTCTCTATGCAATTAGTGGCGCAACTTAAAAAACTCTTAGATAGCCAGCCGGCTTTATCTAAAGCCATGGCATTAAGCGTACAAGATACATTCTTTTTTACCTTTAATTACACCTCTTGCAAACTCGCAGGCTGTAATCTTACCCAAGATACAGCTAGCGCTATGCTTGAAGGCTATCGTGTGAAAGAAACTGATCGCGATTTTACTTATCAGCAAATGCTCTTAAACCAAGCAGCTGCTACTAATTTTATGGTAGAGCAAGCGCAAGCTGGAGTGCCTTTATCTTTAGCGCTAGCCCAAGAGTTTAATCGCTTAGTCTTAGCTACTGGCATTTACGCAGAGCAAGCTGGACAGTTTCGTAATCAACCGATCCACGTTGAAGGAGCAAAAAACTTTGCTCCAGATCCAGAAGTAATTCTTAGTAAGTTAAGCCAACTGATCATGGATTACAATAATGATCTAGCTAGCGGTAAAGCTGTGCTTGAACGTGCAATTCGTTTCCATGCTGACTTTTTACATTTACAACCTTTTGTCGATGGTAATGGTCGTGTTGCCCGCTTAATTCTTAACTTCGAATTAATGAAAGCAGGCTACCCACTCCTTTGTATTCAACCGGCTGATAAAAACGAATACTTTAAATGCTTAAGTTCAGCAGATCGCGGTAACTACAGCGCCATTAATGAGCTCTTACATTTAGAAATGGTACGTTCCTTAAATGTAATGCTTAATGCCGGTGGACGTCAGTTATCACGTTCATGCCCAGAGTTAGCGCAGCAAGTTGCCGAACTAATTCCATTTCCGCATAAAATGATCGTGGAAAAAACCGGTCGTAGTTTATAAGATAATCCTAGATAAAAAGAAGATAGTTAAACCAGTAACAGCGCAAGAAACCTCTTGCGCTGTTACTATATGTTGCCAATTTTTCTCTTACTTTCCCTTGCATTAGTTCAGCAAAAAAATCCTAAAAACGCTATAATTAACATGTAATTTTATGCGCATAAAATTACGTAGTCACTTGCCACAGAATACAAAGCATATAGGTAAGGGTTTTACATAAAATTCTTACCTATAGGCTTAGCCTTATTGTGGCATCCTTGTAAATTCTTCGCGATTAAGTCAAGCAAGAAAAAACAACAAACAAGAACAAGCTTACTATAGAAGTTAAACTTACAAGCACAAAGTTAAAAGCAGACTTATCCCATTAGCAAAGTTAGATCTTAAATCTTAAATCCAGATTTCTTATTCTTACTTGCTATGACAGATTAACGCTTTTAGCTATTATTGCCTTGCAAACCTAGTTTCAACTATTCAAATAAAGGACAAATATTAAGAAGAGCTTGTCCAATTTACTAGTTGTAGTTTAGTAGTACTTTAGTCGTTATCTAGTTATAAGCTAGCTGTCATCTAGTTACAATCTCATGGTAATAAAGCTTGTAAGAAAGCTTGTAAGAAAGTAAGTTGATCAGTAGAGAAAACGGTGTTTTGAGAGCTCTTTGCCTACAACTCTGAAAAGAGTGTTAAAAACTCTAGGACTGAAACTCTTAACCTACAACTCTTAAAAAGAGTATTACAAAACCTAAGAAAGAAGCTTTTATAAAAAACTATTAGTAAAAGCCTTTATTAGTTTTTCGATTAGTCTTTTTACTAGTCTTACTATTAGTCTTACTATTAATCTTTTGTTCTTACGGCAAAATAGTTAGTATTTACTAACTTGAGCCATAGTGTTGGTTGCTTTTTCTTGACTAGTCTCAACTATGCGACTTAATCTTTACTTTCATGTAATTGCTTATGCCACAGCAGAACTATTTAACTGCAGAAAATGCAGCTGACGATGAGTTATATACTCTCGAGAAAAAACTTGAATATAAGTTTAAGAATATTCACCATCTTCGTGTGGCGACTACTCATTCAAGTTTTTGTAATACTGAAAACTACGAACGCTATGAGTTCTTAGGTGATAGTATTGTTAACTTTGTTATCGGTAAATACCTGTTTAATACGATTAAGGACGTAGACGAAGGTGCATTAACCAAAATGCGTTCGGCTTTAATTTGTGGTGCTTCACTTTGTGATATCGCACGTAAATTAAATCTGGGCTACTACATTCGTCTGGCCAAAGGTGAAATCCAAAACAATGGTCGTACACGTGATTCGATTCTTGAAGATACAGTCGAAGCTATCTGTGCAGCCATCTATTTAGATTCAGGTTCATTTGAAGTTACCGAAAAAGCCGTACTTAATATTTTTAAAGATAACTTACGCCAAAAAGAATCATTCCGCACGGGTTACCGTGATCCAAAAACTCTTCTCCAAGAGATTGTGCAAGAAATCTTTAAAAATAAACCCACCTATGTCCTTGTACGTACCGAGGGTAAATCTCACAACCAAACTTTCTATGCTGAATGCTTAATTAACGAACTCGGATTTAAAACGCCAGGTGTGGGCAAAAACAAACGTAAAGCTGAACAAGAAGCTGCTATGTTAATGATCCGTAAGTTACGTGAGACTAATACTCTTAGTCAAGAACAATTAGATAAAATTCAGCACATTTAATTTTATATCTCTGTGATCTATGCAAGATTAAGACGTTAAACGTCTTCCCCCTTGCAGCTGTAAAGCAAAAATTAGTTGCGAGTTGAAGTCAGTTATCTCACTGCCAGTTAACTAGCTCCTGGTTTTTGCTTTTATTTTTTCTCTTATGACTGAAAATTTAGATTTAGAAACTCTTAATCCTGCTAATCACGACTTAGCAACACGTCGTTGTGGTTATATTGGGATTGTTGGCCGTCCAAACGTGGGCAAGTCAACCTTAATGAACTCTTTACTTGGGCAAAAAATTGCCATTACCTCTTCTAAACCGCAAACTACACGTCATCGTATTCTAGGCATTCTGACCGAAGATAATGCACAATTAATCTTCGTTGATAGTCCAGGTATGCATGCTAAAGAAACTAATCAACTAAACAAGATCATTAACCGCACGGCAGTTAATGTACTTAATAGCGTAGATGTACTGTACTTTGTAGTTGAAGGAACTAAATGGTTAGAAGATGACGATTTAGTGTTATCTAAACTGCAACAAGTACAAACTCCAGTAATTTTAGTGCTCAATAAAGTTGATATTATTGCAGACAAAACTAAATTACTACCTTACTTAGAACAAGTGCAAAGTAAATATCCGTGGGCTGATATTATCCCTGTATCAGCAGAAAAAGGTGATAACCTAGATAAACTAGTATCTTTATCTACTAAATTCTTACCATTAAGCGATTATCACTATGATCAAGATCAAGTGACTGATAAAGGTGGACGTTTTATGGCTGCCGAGTTCATTCGTGAAAAACTCATGCGTCTACTCGGAGATGAGTTACCTTACTCAACTTCAGTAGAGATTGAACGTTTTCGTATGACTCCAGGCGGAGTGAATGTAGATGCAGTTATCTACGTTGACCGTGACGGACAGAAAAAAATTATTATTGGTAAAAACGGAGAAAAGATCAAACGTATTGGTACTGAAGCCAGAATTGATCTTGGTAAAGCGCTCGAACGTCGCATTAACTTAAACCTCTGGGTAAAAGTTAAACGCGGTTGGTCTGATGATATTCGTGCTCTCCGTTCTTTAGGTTACATGGACGAATAAAATGAGTCAAAGACGTAAACTAACGCGCGTGGAAGCCAACGAACTATCATGGGCTTTAAAGAAAAAGAAAAAGCATGCCGGTCGTGCTGCTGGTTCACGCTCAAATCCAAACTTAACCTCTAAAGCTGCCGCTACAGCTCAAACGCAAAAAACCTCTGCTCCAAAAGAGAAAAAAGCGATTCCGATTTATATCCCTGGTAAAGATAAACCTCTAATGAATACGGAATTAGCAGTTGTAAGCAGTGCGAAAAAAGAAACAGCTAAAACCACTAAAGATCACGAAGATTTAGTGTTCCATGCTGGTACTTTTGTTTCTGCTACTGCACTGCAACAAGAAAAAGCTAAGGCTCGTGCGCAAGCGCAACGTGAAGAGCGTAAAGCTAACCAAGCTAACGCTAAAGCTGCTTCTAAAGCTAGCAACTTTAACCTAGAGAGCGACGAAGAGTTCAATGTTGCGAAACTAGGTAAAGCACAATTACGTATGTTAGAGCGCTATAATGTTGAACCTGGTAAAGAGGCCGAGTTCTTTGCGCAACAAGCGGCTGCGAAAAAAGCGAAAAAAGCTACACGTCAAGCGGAAAACTCTCCTAATATGGCTGAACAAGAAGATCGCCGTATTAAGACACGTGACTATAAAGCTGGACGTAATGCCGACTACGTACGTACCCAAGCTGCTGCTGAAAAATCTATTAGCGCTAAACGTAAACAAAAAGAACAACTTTCTGGTGAAGAGTTATTAGATCTTTGGGAAAATACTCAATGGTAAGAAGATCTTAAGCGCTCATAAACGAGTACTTAATATTTACAACCAAAAGGGGGGTGCATACTCCCATTTTCCTTAACTAATACTTACTATTACCCTGAGCTGTACTCCAAAGAGATATTTACTACTCAACGTAATAATCATATCTGTAATTATATTTATAAATTGAGGCTAAACTTTGCAGTTTAGCCTTTTCTTGCATGAGGGCATAAGTAATGTTTATTCCCGTATTATTTAGTTTAAATCAACTAGAAGCTTCATTATTAATCTTCTGTATTATCTTCTTTATCTTCTTAATGCTCTTAGTATACGTATGGCTACGTATTAGTAAAATCCGTGTCTTACGTAAAATTGCACAAGAGAAGCTCGAAGCCGAACAAGCACAAGCTGAGTTCGAACAAGCCGAGCAAGAACGCTTAGCGCGTGCTCAAGCTAAAGCTAAAGTCCAAGCTGAACAAGAATATGCTGCCGAGTATGCAGAAAAAGGTGTGGGCACTTGGAAAGCAAGTAAATAGAGACTGTTTGCTTTTTGTAATGCTAGTTATAGTTGGGTGCTGTACCTCTAATGCTACAAATACAAGGTTAAGTTGAGGTCGTACAGCCTCTTATAGTCATGCAGTTAAGCTAGATTGTGCGACTAAGTTGCTAAACGTTGTTAAGCTTCTTCTAAGGAGTAACACTTTACAAAAACCTATAAAGTTATAGGTAAGCAACTAGTACCTATTTTGCAGTTTAGGCTTAAGTTTTTCAGTAAAAAAGCGCTTTTCGTAATAAGATAAAGATATAGCAAGAGTGATTTTTCTTAGGTTCTCTAAAGTAAAACTTTAGTAGAAATCATCCCTTTTAAAAATCCTCTCCTGCAATCTTTAGCTTCTTTCCATAGATCAAGTTAGTTACTGACATCTATGTTTTAAACACGGATTAACTTATGGCGTTATTTACAGCAAACCTTAGTCGCCTAACCCTTAAACTTGCCTTAGCTTCAAGCTTAGCCCTTACCGCAAGTTTAACTTTTGCTCAAAGTACAGACTCTACTCCAGAAGTACAACCAACCGTACCTCAAGTAGAATCTCCAAGCTTATTACCGCAACAACTTTTAACTCCAAGTGACTATCAACAACGCTTAGAGCAACTCTTACAACAAGATAGCAAACAAAGCATTACCCAAATCGTCGATTACTTAGGTCTACTTTATCGTAGTTACCTCACATCAGGAGCTGCGAATGTAAGTCTAATGAAATTTATCTATGATTCGGGGAATATCATTAATCTGTTCACCCAACCGCAAATTGCCGCTGGTAAATACACTAATCCTCAAGCTAATCTTGTTTATGAGTTTGCACAAACTTGCCTTTACTACACTAATAGCGCAAGTAAAGTAAGCAAATTTAAAATGCCAGAGCATTTAGCACGTAACTGTGGCTATCTTGCCCCTGTAGCACTAATTTATAAAGAATTAGCTACTTATCGTACAAGTTTATTTACCGTACAATACGTAACTCTTAAACAACGCCAAGAGACTAATGCTCCAGCTCCTTCGCAAGATTACATCCGTAATTTTATGCACTTGTACCGTATAATAAAAGCTGATCTGGCTGAGGCACAACGTGATTTAGACTTTACCTATAAGCAAGGAAGCGTTAATCAAGCGCAATACAATGCTCTTGATAAGTACTTTAACGGTTTACGTTTAAAACTAATTCACGATTACCACACTAATCAACAACCAAAGTAAGTAGGATTATGAGCTTAGCTTATGCTTACGAGCTTAGATCATATTTATGAGCTTAGCTTATGCTTACAAGCTTAGATCATACTCATGAGCTTGACTAATGTTTACGAGCTGGGATGACTCCTATTGGCTTGGACTATGCTTATGAACAGGTCTTACAAGCTAAGCTTGTCATTTGTAATTATGATTTGTAGAATATCCGAGATTAGCTCGGATATTCTTCCCTGCTAGGCAGATTTGCCACAAGGCAAAGCATGATATTTTGCTGCTGTATTCTCACTTACTTTTGACAGATAAAAGCAAGAGCAGCTCTATTTTTCAGGTAAAAATCTTTAAAAAGTCCGAGTAAAGCGGCTTTTTTACCTTTGGCAATGCTAAATATGCCCAACATCACGTAAAATATAGAGAGAAAGGTCTATGTTTATATGTTCTCTGTGACAAAGTTAAGCACAGTCATATAACTCCTCTTATTCTTCAGTACTAGATGGCATATTATTAGTACACAGATCTTTCCTCGAATCTATCTTTTCCCCTATATGAGGTTGACTTGCCATATGTTTAAGTCAAACGTTATAGGTAATTTCTTGATCCCACGTACACTACTTACTCGCGCAACATTGAGCTCATTGTTTTTATGGAGTAGTGCAACCCAAGCTTTACCTATTGCAACCCAAAAACAAAGTCAAATCTATACTGAGTTGAACTCATTAATGGTTAATCCCCAAACCGCAGATTTGATCTATCGTACCAGTGCAGAGTTGAACAAACTCTACAATAAACTGGCGACTAATCGTAAAAACCCGTTAACGGTTAAAAGTTTAATTTCTCAGAGCAATCAAGTACTGGCAACTAATACTGAATATACTATTGCCAGAAACCAATACAGTAATCCCCAAGTTACACAACTGTACCAAGTAGCGATATTGTGTAACCAATTACGCTTGGCAGTAATGCAACATGCTCCTGATCAAGAAAGTCTTGATCGTTGGTGGCCTGTATGTAAACCTTTAGCTCCTTTAGCTATGGTATATGACAATCATATCTCTTCCTTGCATACAGATGTATTTTTAGCGACCTATCAACGCTTACTAGCCCAACAGAATACTGCCAAACCACAACTGGCAAGCGTAAAAAGTCGTAACCTTGCTTACTTCAAGAAAGTTGTAGATATCATCTACAAAGATCCAGAATTAAGCCAAGAATATTTAGACTTTGAACCAGAAAAAACACCTAATTTAGTGGTGTGTGCTGCAAGTTTACATAGTTATTTTGATGAGTACTACCGCTTAAAGCTTAAAGACTAGGAAAGAGTATTAAAGCTTACCTAAACTCCTAGAGTTAAGAGTAGAACAAATTAGTGATCTCATCATCTACTCTTTCATCCTAATCAGACTTAACACCAATAACTTACTTAGGGTACTAACTAAGTTGCAGGCTTGGCTTCAGGCTCTATTTTAGGCTATATTTCAGGATATATTTCTGGTCTTGTTGCAAGCCTTGCTGCTAGCTTTAGTGAGGGCTTTGTTGCTAGCTTTGTTTCAAGCTATATTGAGGGCTCTGTTTCAAGCTTTGTTGCTGGCTTTGATGCTGGCTTTATAGATAGCTTTGTTGAAGTCTTAGCAGACTCTTAAGCTTGTACTTGCGAGCAACCATATCAACTATAACTAGATATAGGCTATAACTAAATATAGACTACCTTAGTTTTAGCTTGATATTTGTCGCTTTAGCTCTATATTTATAACAGCTGTCTGTAACAAGTTAGTTTAAGTTTACGATAGTTACGTCATGATTTAACCTCTAAGAAAGTAAACAATAAACTCCGTTTATTTATTACTTACTCCCGTTTTCTTAGAAGAACTTTTATCTCTATTACAGGATTCTCCCCATGATTTTTCGCTCATTAACGCAAAAAATTAAATTCCTTTCAGCAAGCTTAATGGCTTTAAGTGCAACTACCATGTTCGCACCTATGGCTAATGCTGCTACCCCTTATGACCTTACTTTACTTCCAGTAAATGAAGTACGTAATGGTCCAACGATCCCAGCCGATGGTGACTATCGTAAAGTGGCAATGGATTTATATGCTAAAAATTCGCAAATGTATGATGAAGTAGCGCATAATCTATACGACTTCTATAACGATGTAGCTAACAGTAAAACTAAAAGCATTATGATCGATGACTTTGTGGCTTATTCAGCTGCGGGCATGTTAGATACTACTGGCTTTAGTGTAGTAAATGGTAAATTCCAAAACGGTCCAAATACTTATCCGCTGTATAACTTCGTTTTCGCTTGTGCCAATACTATGATTCACGACCAAGTGAAAAAAGAAGACGTTAAAGCTGATTGGTTTGGTGCTTGTCACTTCTTTATTCCTGTAGCTATGGCTTACGGTCAAAGCTTACAAATGTTTGAGTCTGCTCTTTACATGACAGCTTATTATGCTTTAGAGCAACTACCTGCTAAAGAGCTAACTCCAAGTGAAAAAGAAGCACAAACGCTAATTAAAACTGGTTTAGAAAGCTTAAGTAAAGGTGATATTGCTAATTTTGAGAAAACTTTAGCATTCCGCTTTGAACCTTTACCAGCTTTAGAGTCTCCAGAAATGAAACAAAACCTTGAAGTTCTAAACAAATATGTTTCACATCTAGGTTTTAAAGTTGTTCTTGAGAACCCTACTCCGGCGACAAAGCAAACTAAAAAATAATTTTTAATAACTTACCCCTGTAACTTTAAGTGCTAAGGCACTAAAAGCTACAGGGGTATGTTGCATTGTAGATTGCACAGATCCTGTTTATTTGTTACGCACTCGGACTTTTATCCATAGCTATATTTCTATAGCTAAATCCACTTTTTGCTTACTATTTTTTTTGATAATGGCATAAAACTTTTAGCATTTTAGTCTGTCTAATTAAGTAGCTAGGTAGTACTTTTTTACTTACTACTTAGAACAGTAACTAAGTTTTCTAGAGGTGCTAAATCGTAGAGATTAACCCTTGAGGTTAAGCTATATGTCTTAAGCCCTTAGCACTAAAATTGTTTATGTCATTTTCTAAAATTCTTCGTGGTATATGGAGATATAGTGCGGTTGTCGTTAAGCCCATTATTGCTCTCTATTTAGCCTTAACTTTATTGCATATGAGTCATAGTTCAAGTCACTACTTTATGCAAAAGTATACAGCAACTACTTGTCCTCAACCGGCACAAGTGAAGTTTGCTTCAAGTGATAAAGAACAAGTAGCTCCAAGTCAAAATGCCTTACCTAATAACAAGCCTCCTTGTTAAGCTTAGCCTTGTATATTTATACAACCTCAGACTGGATCTACAAACTGTTCAAAGTTTCAGACTTAACGCTTACTGATAGTTAAAGTCTAGTCTCGATCTATAAATTGATAGCAAGTCCTAGCAATTTCTTGCTCTCAAGAATAAAATCCCTAAGATCTACTTTTACGCAAGCTTGCTAGTTGTATAATAGCTAGCAGTTTGTTCAATTTTCATGAGTAAGGTCAATGTTTAGGTTTTTCTCGCTTTGGTCTAAAGTTTTTTCTCTTAGTCTTGCTAGCTGTAGTTGGCTAGTTATGACTAGCAGTATCGCGCAAGCTGCTTATAATAGTCGCGCTAATGTTGAGTATCGTTTACAACATGCTTATCAAGCTCATAAAACGCTACTCACAAATACCCATAACGCTCTAACTAAGTTTGAGCAAGTGCTGGTTTATCAAACCACGCTTAGCATGCAGCACTACTTCTTTAGTTTAAGTAGTATGCTCAATAACGAGTTACACCCAATTATTGCTCGTAATCGTTATTCAAATACTGCCGCAGATGCGGTATACACCTTTGCGCAAACTTGCAATAGCTTACCTGCCGGACGCAGTGCGCGCAATAGTCGCAACTTCCCACAATGGGATAAATTCTGCGCGCCATTTAAAACCATTAGCGCTAGCTTTACTTCGTTAAATCAGTTTAAATCATTACTGGTTTATACCCAGTTTTTAAGTTACTCCTCATTACAAAAGCAAAATCGCCTTGGTAATGGAGAACTCTCTACTTTACGCTTTTATCAAAGCGTAATGACGCGCGTGCATAAGAACCAATCAACGGTTAATGATTTAGGTTTTACCTATAGTGCTTTACCTGCGGCTAATACTACTTCTGGAATTCGCTTAATCAGACAGATTAATCGTTACTTAGCAAGTCGTAATTTACCTACGACCGTAATTAAAGATCCTCGTACTTAAACCGATTTGCAGTGATTTAAGAGCGCATCTGTAAATAAAGATTATTCGTAGGGATCATCAAGAGCCATTAAGATCATAACGCTTACTCTTACCTTAACGTATTATCTTAACCGCACAGGTCAGACCAACAGTTTTCAATTTTATAAATAGTAATACCCAGCCATCGGCTGGGTATTACTATTTGATAAAGCTAATGCTTAATCATTTGGGCTTATTTTGAACTCTTAATTATTGTTTAGCTCAGGCATCTGACTAGGTAACACTACAGGTGCACCTCTTCTCGTTGCTACAGCAATACAATAGATAATCTCAAAATCATCTCTATTAAGAGTGCTATTGTTTAGCTCCGGATTAGTTGCATATAATACTTTGAAATTCTTGCTCTCAGCTTGTTCAGCTAATTCAACTAATACAGGATTTTCTTGAACAGCATCTACTTTGCGAATTAGGTATAAACCATTACCGCAAAATTTATCTTTTCTTAAAACAGCAACTATATCACCCTCTACTAACACAGGGCTAAACTTATCATCACCAATATATAATTCTTCGAGCGAATGTAATGGGATGTATTCTGGCTCAAGGAATAGTGCTGTAATATAATTCTCAGCTAGATCTTCATATAGAGCTTGTTCTAAGGTAATTTCTTTTCCTTCTTCATAATCTGGAACTTCTTCCCAAGCATTTACAAGAGCTTTAAACTCCTCAACAAAAATTGTTGGTTCACTAACCCAACCTTTATTTTGGCAGTAAGAGAAAAGAAGCTTAAAGTTTTTACTACGAAAACCTAAGAATAAACAAATTTGATTAAAGAAATCTACGCTTGTACGCTCAGCCTGATTAAAATTTACGTGCACTTGCTCTGATTTCCACCACAAAGAAGTAATAAGCAAGCTTTACTTATATTGGTGTCTTCTTTATACCAAGTTAAAGCTTATTCACCTTTAAATAGGTAAAAATTGAAAATATTTACTAGAGATTCTCTTGTGAACATCGTTTTCCTCTATTATCATTTTTTAAAAAAATTATTCACAGGTCTAATATAATAGTCATAATAAACTTATGCTTTAATTTTCACTTAAGCTCATTAATATGCAACAGTTCTACTTTAAATTTTTATACAGCTTGCGCGCTTGTCTAAACCTAGTAGTACTTGGGAGCTTAGGTTTAGGCATTAGTAGTCAAGTATTGCAAGCGAAAACTACAGCTCAACTTAAACCAAGTCAGCAAATAGCCCAACTTCTCAACGACTTAGAAACTAATCATCCCCAAGTAGTAAGCAACACAATCAAAACTAGCCAAGAGCTTTTAACTAAATGGCAAGCTATACCTGCTCTTACTTATGAGCAGGCCGTTGCCGATTTAGCTAAAGCCTATGCTGCGACTTTAGATTACGATATTCGCAATAATCGCTACTTATCTATGGCTAGCCAAGTGGCTTATGATTTAATGTTAAATTGTGCTACTTACTTAGTTTTTGCTAAACAAGAGAACCACAGTTCTCATTGGGACAAAAAGTGCGTGCCTTTACTGTATTTACCTTACTTATTACAGTTCAATCGCGATTACTTTCAAACCCTAATCTTTACTGGACACTATTGGCATTTACATCAAGCAAGTTTACAAAAAAAGTTAATGGCAAGTCAAACCTCGCGCTATAACTTTTTTCAGCAATGCATGCTCTTAGTGCATAACCAAAGTCGTGCAGCTAACTTGCGTTTAGGATTTACTTTTACTACTTACAGTGATAAAGATTTACAACAGCAAGGGTTGTATTTTGCTTTAGCGCAACTACTCCTTGCTCAAGGTGTAAACCTTGTTGCACCTTAACTTTTTAAACTTAACTAGAGTTTTTTTAGCTGATAATCATTAATCAACCTTATGGTCACATTTTCTTTAGGGCATGAACCAGTATTAGCTTACGTTAGTAGCAAGCTCCTACGTTTACGCTCATATGTTCTTGCCTTATGTGTATTCCTCATTGCTAGTTGTGGTTTATTATTTAGTCCCACAAGTCAAGCAAACTCAACTGCTACCAATAACGATAGTCTGAACGAAGCTTTAGCTTTTGAATCACCGTTATCTTTAGTGATTGAAGAGTACAATAGTCTCGAATCTTTTTTACAACTCTTAGTTGCTAACAATCATTTACCCTTAGTTCAGGCTAACAGCAACCACTTACTCAGCCTAAGCCCAATGGAGTTTATGGATGCCGTAACGCAAACCTTAGGTAAATCTTTAGCCTATCAGTATACCAATCAATACGGCATTAATTTCCCGCAAGTTCCAGACTGGTTAAACTTTGGACGTGATTGTTTTAAACTGTTTAACAGTAGTGACTTTGAGTTACATCAAGCAGCGGAAAAGTTACCCGAACCTATTTTTCAAGCTTGCCAAGTCAGTATCTTTTACTTAACTTTAAGCTTGTTTAATGGTGACTTTGTGCAGAGTCTTGCCACTCAAGGTCTGTACGGACAACAACTACTTGAAGATACGACTGGTAGTAATTTAACCCTTAATCAGCATAAAAACTATTTGGGCAAAATTCTTACCGAACAAGTACAAGCAGGCGGATTTAACTACATGCCACTTAAACCAAAAGATCTACTTGTTAACAATCCATTTATTGACTATATCCTTAACTTTTTACAACAGAAACAGTTAACGATCAATTTACATAGTCAGCAAATGGAGCAACAGTATATCTTACCAGGATTTAGAAAATAGTTACTCAAGTTAATCCAAGCTATGCCAAGAGGGCTAAGCTTGTAAGTTTAGGAGTAAGCTTAGTTGAGAATTAAATTAAACTTAAGCTTAAACTTAGTTAAGATTTTAAAATTAACCTCTCAACTAGATTACTTAAATAAAGTATCGCTTGGCGTACAAGCAAAGTGAGCAATAAAATTTTAAACAAAACTATAATTTCAGGGGCACTGCAACGCAGTGCCCCATAATTATTCTTGCTAAATCTAACTATCTGCAAATATATAACTACATACAACTATATATACAAATAGCTGATTTTCCTATTATTAGAAACTGTGAAACCGGTGAGCCTTATGAGAAAATTCTAATACTAAAAATAACTATCTTCACCTCAAAGCGGCAGTAGTCTACTAAAGTAATCTACAAACATAGACATACTTAAAAGTAGCCTATAAATGTAATCATAAAATGTTAGATAGTTATTAATTACTACCTTTTTGAATGGTAATAATTGGAGTAGAGTATGTTGATACCGTACTAATAAAATTACAATTACTACTTAAAGCATTAACATCACTCGTACTCATCTGATATTTCAGCGCAATGTCTCTTAGATTTAAATCTTTGAGATCATTTTGAGCTACTGCATATTTTAAAATTAGATCAGTACCTTTCATATTGCAACGTGTTACTAAAGGAGTTTCTTGTCCCATAGTAACTACAATAGTACCAGCCGAATTTAGTTTGGTAAATTGCGGCACGGGTTTACCACGATCATCAAAACTCACTAAACTTTCATAATCGTTTAGTTGTTTGGTGAACATTTGTTGTTGCTCAATGAATGTTTGCTGTCCAATCGTACGTAGATACATGGTTAAACGCATATCTACTGGCGGTGGTGGATTGTGGAAATCACGAATTTGATCTTGCGGATCAAAAGCTTTACCACTACCATCATGCAGCACCCCTCCCGGACGCACTGAAAAATCATGGTGTGGGCGCTTACCTTGATTGGTCTGACGAGCAATCTCGGCAGTTACTTTATCCACATTAGCGCTTGCTGCTTGTGCAGCTTGCGCAGCCTCTTGTGCAGCTACTGCTGCATCTTGAGCCGTTTGTGCCGCAGTTTGGGCGTTTTGTGCTGCTTGGTTAGCAGCTTGCGTCGCTGCCTGATTTGCGGCTTGATTCGCAACTTGCGCTGCAGCATTGGTTGCAGTTTGCGTAGCTTTATCTACCATTTGCTTAGCAATTTCTGCGGCATTAGTTGGTAGAGCAGTCGCTGGTACTGCTGGTACAGCAGGAGTTGGATTAGCCCATGCTGTTTGCACTCCACTTACTAAACTTAAACCTAGCCCTAAACTAATACTTAGTTTACTGGTAGTTCTTACCGTTTGTTGCCATAAGAGAAGTTGTTGATGAAAAAATTTATTATAACTCATAACCTTTCTCTAATGATTATGGAAATAGTAAAGAGATTTAGAAGATAAGATACCTAATTTTTAGCACTTACTCTAACTTCACCCTAATGTTACTCGAGTAAGTTACCAATGTTTCTTTACAGAGAAAAATTTTCTTTGTCCATCTTGAGTTAAAGCTGGATACCCCATAAGAGATGCTCAATAACTTACAAGGGGGTTAGTTTATTTTACCTTATTTGCTCGGAAAAACATTAAATTATGTCTAAAAGCCCACGATCTTGATCTTATATCTACTAGCTTGAAAAATTCAACCTTAAATTGATAGGAAAAAGCCACTAGCCATCCCTCAATTGAGGAACATAACCTAATTCTCTATTTATATCTATCAATAAATCGCAAATACTGCTCTTAACTACGGAAAAGATTAACAATTTACCCTTTTTAGGTACAAGTAAAAAGTACAGATCTAAAGTAAAATCTACGGCATAATAGGACTTTTAGTAATTAAGCTATACGATAAGACATACTACCAAAGATTTTTACAGATAATCTTGCAACTTTAAGGTACTTACTTTAGTTCTAGGATATTTTTCTATATTTAAAAGCCTTATCCAAGCTCTAAGAGCTTTTTATAGCTATTTAAAGTTCTTACTCTAGCTCTAAAAGATTTTTCTGGTCTTAGGGCTCTTGCTCTAACTCTAAGATATTTTTCTCGTTATGAGCTTTTTAACTCCTAGAGCTATCTCTCCAATTACAAGATCTCTTTCTCTATGGCAAAATTCAAATTTTCTCCACGCACGCTGGCAGCTTTAGCTTTGACTGGAGTTTGTAGTTTAAGCTCAAGCTTAGCCCAAGCTAATCCCAACACAACTTCTTTATTAGATAAATACTCTGTATATCCTGTAACCACCAATCTAACTCTTAACGCGCTTACGCTTAAAAACACAACGAGTAAAGATGGTAAAACTATTGCTAAAGGGCTGTTTCAGATTACAACTGATCCTGAGCTCATGGCACAACAAATTACCTATGCGCAGCAAGATCCATTATTCTTAGCTAACTATAAGAACTCGTCAGCCGCTGCTGAAGGTCTTGTAACTTTACAAAAAATTACAGAACTCATTAAACGTAATCCTGAATTACAAACTAAGTTCTATCCAGATGCAAGTCGTACTTTAATGTTTATGCTACAGAAAAAAGAACTAACTTACTCGCAGTTCATTACCTATGTAGCTTACTCATTACTACGCTTAAATGAGAACTATCGCATTGAAAATGATACTTATTCAGCACCAGCTATTACTGAACTAAGTAACTTAATTAGTCTTTGTTACAACTATCAACAACAAGTAACTCGTTGGGCTCTAGTTGAACAAAACTTACCAGTAATGCATACGTTGTGTAGTATGCAACTGCTATGGAATGACTTTGCGTTAAATAGTTCAGATTACTTACAAAGCATTGCTCTATTAGGTGTAATTCTAAAAAACGTAGAACAACATCAAAGCCAACCTTTATCGCCGGAGATGAAAAAGCGTACTAACCTACTGCTCAATACACTAAAACGCCAAACTCCGGCATACCAAGTTAGCTTTAAACCTGGTACACCAAAATACCAACAGTTCAAAGAACAAAATCAAAACACGATCTTCTTATTAAAACAGTTTGGCATTACCATTACTCCAGATAAGAGCGACGAAAAGAAATCGTGATCGTAAATGCTAAAGCAAAGTAGTCTAAGCTACAAATCTACACATATTTTTTCAAATAAGCAAATCTCACAACTTTCTAGATTAGATTACCTTGTGCTACTACTTTCTAAACTAGGTTAGCTTACGATGTTGATTTAGCTTGTTTCTTTTGCTATTGCAGCAGCTTGCTTTCTTTGCTATTGCAAATCATTCTAAACAAGGAGATAAAAGTACTCTTTTATCTCCTTGTTTTACACTTTTTAAGTGCTGGCTCATTATTTTGCATAGGCTTATGATAAAATAAATGCCGAATTTTAACTATCTTTACACGAGTTTGCCTTGAAAGCAGAACTCGCATTGTGACCTGAATTTATGACCACCGAATTTGTTTGGGATCAAAAACTGATCGATAAATATAATCTATCAGGCCCAAGATATACTTCTTATCCAACAGCATTAGAGTTCTCTGCTAATTACACTAATGCTGATTTTGAGCAAGCGTTACAAAAATATCCAGAACGTCCGCTATCTGTGTATATTCACATTCCGTTCTGTCATACGCTTTGTTACTTCTGTGCGTGTAATAAAGTAATTACGCGTCACATTGAAAAAGCAGATTTATACTTAGACTATTTGGAAAAAGAATTTGCCTATCGTGCACAGCAACTTGCTGGACGTAAAGTAAATCAATTCCACTTAGGTGGTGGTACACCTACTTACTTAGTACCAGCACAAATGAAACGCCTAATGAAAATGGCGCATCAGTATTTTACGTTCACCGATGATCGCGAAATGGGTATCGAGATCGATCCACGTCGCATTGAACTAAATTACATGGATATGCTGGTAGAATTAGGCTTTAATCGTATTTCGATTGGGATTCAAGACTTTAATCCGCAAGTACAAGAAGCCGTAAACCGCGTGCAAGATGCTAAGTTTATTACTGATCTCATTCAACATAGTCGTGATTTAGGAATTGATTCAATTAACTTAGATTTAATATACGGTTTACCTTTCCAAACGGTTGACACCTTTAAAGAGACTTTAGATCAAGTAATTACTTTAAATCCAGATCGTCTGTCTGTTTTTAACTACGCACACTTACCAGCACGTGTACCTGGGCAAGCTAAAATTAAAGATGAAACCTTACCATCAGCGGCAACTAAATTAGCGATTTTTGAGTACAGCATTAAACGCTTACATCAAGAAGGATTTGCTTTCATTGGGATGGATCACTTTGCTAAACCAGACAATGAATTAGCCCAAGCCCAAAAAGCGGGGATTCTGCACCGTAACTTCCAAGGTTATACAACCCATGGTGAAGCTGATTTAGTAGGCTTTGGTTGTACTAGTATTTCTATGGTAGGTGATACTTATGCGCAAAATGCTAAAACCACCCAAGAATACTACGAACTGATCGATACGCAGCAACAAGCAATTATTAAAGGCTTTAGTTTAAGTAAAGAAGATTGCTTACGTCGTGACATCATTAAACAAATTATTTGTAATTTCAGTTTAGACTATGCTCCTTTTGAAAAAGAGTATGGCATTAATTTCAAGCAACACTTTGCTGCTGAACTTGAATTACTAAATACGTTCATTGCTGATGGCATTGTAGTAATGCATGCTGATGATTCTGGTTTTACGATTCCAGAAAATTACAAACTATTTGTGCGTCACGTATGCATGGCATTTGATGAATACTCAAACTTAAAACGTGCTTCGTTTAGCCGCATTCTTTAATTTGGAGTATTAACAACCCACTAATTGCTAATCACTAAATGCAAATTTTATGACTTTAAACTTTGAGCTTTATAACTCAAGTCTTAAAGCAAGCGATAAACTTAAACTAATTGCACATAAACCTCTAGTTAAAAGTATAATAGAGCAGTCACATAAGTTTATCCATGCAAGTGCTTAATTTATCTTGCAATTTTTTACAAACTTTCCATTGATGATTAACTTAGGTTAATCACTATCAAATGATGAATAGTCAGGAAGCGCCACTTCCTGGCTATTTTTTATGTCTGCAATTACACCTCATTCAATCAGATGAGTCTCTCTCATTGATTCGTACCACAAATCTATCCCCTTATGCTCTAATTATCGAGTTATGAGCTGTACCACAAACTTATCCTCTAATTACCGGTTATCTATTTATCTAGTTATCTATTTATCTAGTTATCTAATTATCGAGTTATCTGATAATCGAGTTCTCTCATTCTAGACTTCTTCTATATCAACATATCAAGCGACAAGATATCTATCCATAGGGCAAAAATTAACTTGTATTTAGTATTTATTTTGTGTAGACTAAAATAGAGGCTAAAACAGTAGAGCTTTACAACGATGAATTTGTGGTGATTACTTTGCAGCATCACGCTAATATTTACAATTCTCCTACTTAATACTCCTATTTTAAAGTCCTCCCGTTTTCTAACTTTAACTTATCTCATTCTGTGGTCAAGCTGAAAATTGACCAAGAAGTTTACTACTTAGGATACTCTTATGGCCGATCTTAGCAAAATTACCTGCATTGAAGACTTAAAGAAAGTAGCAAAACGTCGTGTGCCACGTATGTTCTACCAATACGTAGATTCAGGTTCATGGACACAAAGCACTTACCGCAGCAACCATGCGGATTTTGATAATATTATGTTCCGCCAAAAAGTACTCGTTGATATGGACAATCGTAGTCTAGCAACTACTATTGTAGGACAAAAAGTTAAAATGCCTATTGCTGTTGCTCCTACAGGTTTTACCGGCATGGTACATGCAGATGGAGAGCTCTTAGCTGCTAAAGCTTGTGAGAATTTTGGGGTGCCCTATACTTTAAGTACGATGTCGATTGCTTCGCTTGAGGACGTACGTAGTGCTACAAGTGCTCCGTTTTGGTTTCAACTGTATGTAATGAAAGATCGCGAGTTTATGCGTAATCTAATCGAACGCGCTAAAGCGGTGCATTGTGGAGCTTTAGTTTTAACCGCCGATTTACAGATTACTGGGCAACGTCACTGCGACATTAAAAACGGACTTTCAGCTCCCCCTAAACCAACCTTACGCAATATTCTTGATCTCATGACTAAACCTTATTGGGTTAAGAATATGCTAGGTACTAAACGTCGTACTTTCGGTAATATTGTTGGTCATGCTAAAAACGTTGACAACCTAGACAAGTTATTAGAATGGGTAGGACAACAATTCGATCCAAGTTTATCTTGGGATGATGTTGCAACCATTAAAGAACTTTGGGGTGGCAAACTAATTATTAAAGGGATTCTTGATCCTGAAGATGCACGTATGGCATATGAACATGGTGCTGATGCTATTGTGGTATCTAATCATGGCGGACGTCAGTTAGACTTTGCTAGCTCTACAATTAACATGTTACCATCTATTGTAGATAAAGTAGGTGATAAACTAGAAGTACTCCTTGACGGTGGGATTTACTCAGGGCAAAATGCTCTTAAAGCCTACGCTTTAGGCGCTAAAGGAGTATTTGTTGGCCGTCCGCATCTTTGGGGATTAGGAGCATATGAACAAGCAGGAGTTACCCGTGCTCTTGAGATCTTATATCGTGAAATGGATTTAAGTATGGCATTTTGTGGAAAAACACAAATTGAAGAAGTTAATAAAGAAATTCTTTTACCAGGTACTTATCCAACGCCTAAATACTAGTACTAAGAGATCTCTAATTTAATTCCACTATCTATACACATATAAAATAACTCAACTCATATAAGACCACAATTTATGAAAATTTAAAACTCTTAAAGCTCTACTGATCAGTAGAGCTTTTTTGCATTAATCGAGTAGATCCGGCCTAGGTTGTATAGTTATACCTAGGACCGCGACCTCTCACACCACCGTACGTACGGAACCGTATACGGCGGTTACGTCCAAAGTCCAGAGACCTAGTACTCTGGGCTTTTCTTATTACCCTAATTCTTGTTAAGATATTCGCGATGAATTAGGTTTAGCCAAGTAAAACCAGCTTTAGCTAACGCTTCGTTAGTTAATGCTGAATTTAATAGACTAGAACAGAACCTATATCTGCGGCATCCTGACCATGGTATTTTCCCTTTGAACTTAGGATTAAGTTGGAGTAACTTTTTCTTCCTGTTCTGTGGTGTTTTCCATTGTCTCCAAAGCATACTCCTTATTCGCCTACGGATAAACTCATCTGCCGATAAAGTCCAGCTATAGCTAAAGATCCAAGTGTGCCTGTAGTAGTTATACCAGCCT
>NZ_NRJG01000027.1 GCF_003585935.1 Psittacicella hinzii | reverse complement strand
TGCGGAATTTAGGTTGCAAAAGTTTTTGTACAAAAAAACTACCCAAAATTATTTCTGGGTAGTTCTTATTCGTTCTGGATGGTATTAATTTGGAGTTTATTTTTCAATTACTCTATTAGCTCAAAAGAGCAGATCATTACTTTAATTATAAACATAAAATACATTCAAATATTTATAATTTTCATCTTTTGGCAAAAATTCTTACCTAATTAAGAGACTAGTAAGAGAAAAATCAGATCAAAGTAAGATCAGAATCAGAGCAAAATCATACTAAATTTAGATATATATATGATCTCAAGAAGATAAAGTAAATCAGAAAAAAGATTAAATTGTACCTACTTATCTAAGTTTAGGTTCAAACTGAGCTGATAGTACCAAGTACCACTTTAGTTGACAAACTAAACTTGATAGCACTACTTAATTTTTCTGACTATCTTTGTCTTCAAACCAGCCTGATCTGTTCTCCAAAACTCAAGTAATAACTAAAATTTAGGTTATCGCTGTTGCTTTGTTTTGCACTTAGAAAGCTAAGCGTAAACCTAATTTAGCATTAACTGCTTGCCAGTCTTTAGCTTTAGTATAGCCTGTTGCTAAACGTACACTAAATTTCTCACTTAGGTTAATGTTATAACCTAGAGTTAGAGCTGCTAAGAAACGATTAGTAAAACCATAAGCTAAATCACCAGCACTTGCATCTGTTAAGTTATAACGATTATTACTTAGAGCTTGAGTAAGACGTAAATTAGCGTCTAAACTTGAGTTAAAGCCAAAGGTAATAAAGTTGTAATAGCCTTTAACACCTAAGTCTAAATATGTATTAGTGCGGGTTTTAGCTTTAGCATCTACGGCTAGATAAGACGCAGCTTCAGAAGATGAAGTTTCTTTAAACTTAGCTTGTTTATCTACTAAAGTAGTTAAGCCTGTTTGCACTTCAACGCCAAAAACTTGGTTAGCTGCAAGCTTGTATCCACCTTCCACACGTAAACCATAGGTTTTATTGTCTAAGGTTGCTTGTTGGTCTTCGGTGTTAAGAGTTGAACGTTTAACTTCACTTGAGTGTTTAAATCCAAAAACACTCGCCCCAACGTATGCACTATCAAAGGCTTTACCTACAGATGCCATTAAACCAACTGTGCTTACTTTGGCATGAGCAACATCATTAGGTGCACCTTTTACATATTCGTGCCAGTTGCCACGGCTCGTGTGTGTCGCAGCACCTAGGTTAATACCATTAGTTGTTTGGAAATAGAAACCTGCAGTTGTACCAACAAGGTCTAATTTACCTTTAAGTACAGATTGTTCATTTTTCCAAGTATTGTGGCTACCACCTACATCTACGTAAGCATATACTTTAGAGTCGTTGGTTTTGTAACGAGCAAGAGCAGTTTGACTAAAGTCTGTAACTTGGTCTTGGGCTTCTTGCGCTAAAGCTAGTTGCAGGTTACTGTACACAACACCAGAACTACTAATGTAGAGTTGTTGTAGTTGTTGTGCATTCATTCCTTGGATCTGGGCTGCAGTTGCACTTACACTTGTCGTATCTGCAGCGGTTGCTGCTGTGTTACCAGTTGCGGCATTAGTTGCTGCACTAGTTGCTGCGCTAGATGTAGCATCTCGAGTTGTTGAATTAGAACTTGTAGCTGTACTGCTAGCGGATGTACTATCGGCACTAGCAGTTGATGCTGCAGTGTATCCATCAGCTGTTAAACGCACACCTACTTTAGTAACAGCTTGTGCATTAGTCTTGTCACTCGCTAAAGCTTCTGCTTGTGCTTGGGCATAACCTGAAGTATTCTCTAAATTTGCACTTAAGTTGTAACCATCTACATTAACCGGACTTAAGTTATAGTTAGCAGCTACTTGCTCATAAGCTTGGGTTAATGCTTGGTTTGCTTGTGCTTCATTGTCAGAGGCATTAACAATTAATGCTTGTTGTGCTACTTCTTTATTAGCAGCATTAAACAGTTGATCTACTTTTGCCGCACCAGCTAGTGCCACTTGCTGGTCTACTGAACTTAAGTTCGTGCCTAAATTGCTTGCAGTTTCAGTATTGGTTAAGACACGATAGTTAACTACATAGCCATTAGTTTGATATGGGTCTTCAGCTTTGGTTAGGCTTAGAGATGGAGTGCCATATAACTCTACCTCACCAAACTCCCCCTCACGCTCAAACCAAGAAACTAACTTAAACTGTCCACTTGTAGCAGTTGGTAAATAAGTACTACCATCAGTAAATGCTACAATGCTTGGTTTATTAGTTAGCGTTAGTTTTTCAGTTTGTAGTGGTGTACCTAGAGTAATGCTTTCATCTGGTAATTGTTGCGCACGAATGATTAAAGCCACGCTACTATTATCCAGCGTTAAGTTATTAACGCGAGCAGTGTTCCCCACTAAAGATCCTGATTTAACATCTACCTTATCTAACTCATAACCATAGAGGTAAAGTGTAGGTTCTGCATAGGCAGATTTAGAATCTTTAGCTTGTGCTAGAGCCGTACCATCCACTAAAACTTCGGTTTCCCCACGTGAATACTGATAAGTACTGCTTAGTACAGATGGTGGATTAGTGATAAAGCCTACGCGTCCAAAGACTAAATTACCCGAAGTAAGAGTAGTATTACCTGTATAGAATTGACGTCCTAAAACATGTAAGTAACGATTGCTCGGACCTGCAACACTTAAGCCACCTTGTCCAACAATCATGTTATAGAAGTAGAAGTGCGTCGCTGGATTATCTAACTCACGCGTCATATCTACGGCAAAGGTTTTATCTTTAGCAAAATAAGCCGGACCACGTAAAGCTAGATCAGCATTTACCATCCCCCAACCGTAGACATTATCAACTCCCACTTCACCTAAATCAAGAGCGGTTGTTGTCAGTACGGTTTTTAATTGTGCACCGGTTAAGAATGGGAATTGTCCAGCAACCGCTGCGGCGATACCAGTCACTATAGGTGCAGAGTAAGACGTACCTTGTTTATAGCTTACAAAGTCATTCGCATTAGCTACAGGAACATTAAAAGGTGCTACTAAACAATCTTCAGCTACTACCCCACAAGCACGAGAACGAGGATCAACAAAGATCTGACGACCTTTTACTACGCGATCTAAGTATACAGAGGTATAGATATCCTCACGAGAGCTTACGGCAATTTCATAATATTCTTGATCTGGATTTTCTAAGAAATCATTAATGGCTTTAGAAGTACGTTCACGTAAGAAATCTAGATAGTCCGTTGAAGCACCAGCAACAATCAGTAAGCTCTCTTTGGCAGCTGGATTATCTTTGAACGTTTGCGCAATGATGTCTCCTTCGAGGATGGTGTAGCCAACGTTGTAACCTTTGTCTGCCCATTCTTTTAAGGTTTCATCACTAAAGCCATACACATAACGTGCTACCTTTAACCAGTCAAAAAACGAGCTCACGTTACCCGCCGATTGTACAATCAGTGGTGTATCATCTCCCAGATCACGTTTAAGATCGATCATCATTTGACTAACGTATGGTTGGGTCGAGAACAGACCACCAACCGAAGTACTCGCACGTGACGCATCGTAAAGTTTATAACGTGCTAAAGTATCTTCTGAAGCTTTTTTACGATCTACGAGTGGATATAAAAACGGCTCATATTTACCTTCAGGTAAAGTCATCGAAAGGTTAACCGCTCGTGGCTTAAACTCGCGTACAGCACGAGCAATAACATCTGTGTGGGTTAGATCTTCACGTGTTTTATAAGCAGCAAGAGCCGAGTCACTATCAACTAAGTAATATGAAGCATAAGGAGCAACCCCTAGATAGCCCATTGAACGCTGCGCCATTACAGCTGTTACATAAGTTCCGTGTCCGTCTTTAGCTCCGGTAAAATCAGTTTTCTCTACAAAGCTATAATTCGGATTAGTTGCTACTTTAGGAGCTGTTACTGGATCGGTATAGCGCGGATTAGAGTTTAAAGTTGGATCTGGGGTAACTGTATAAACTTTTAACGAAGTATAACCATCTTGGTTATTGTTTGCCCAATTAGCTGCAGAGGCTTTACTTTCGTTTTGATAGAGGATTTGGTCTTTATTAAATTCTGAATCGTAAACGAGAACTCTAACTCCTTGCCCTTGGATAAATGCATATTCTGAATTAGCAGCAATACCTGGGCGCAGAGGAATAGTACGACTACTTACTCCACTTTGAATGGCAGTGCCATTTAATTGACTCGACATAGCAATACCGTTATAAGCTAATGCAAATGGCTGCCAATCTGTTACTACATCTAAAATGCTGTTATAAGCATATGAATCATCAAAATCTAAAAAGTGCGCAGAAGAGTATTTTTCATTATCAACATCAGGGGTACGTCCGGCATTAGCTCCAAGAGTCGCTGAAGTTCGTGATTCTGGTGTAAAACTAGAATCTAAACTCGCAAGCACCGTTGTTGATTGCTTATTAAAATAGGCGGTATAAGTTGGAGGAGTAATCGTAATGCTGGTTGGTAAACGATCAGCATAAGCGTTTTTTAACGCTTGACTGGTAGCATCAGCTGTTGCTGGAGTGCGTATACTATCATCAGTAGCACAACTAGCAAGTACGGTAGCTAAAGCTACACTTAAAGCTGAGGCGCTTTTGGATAAGGGGAATCTTTTACGCATAATACATGAAAATAAGTTTAAGTTAAGGAAACTGTAACTCGTATATTAGGGTAAAGATTGATTGTGAATTGAGAGTGAGACTAAGGAACTCTGTTTAACCTAAGTCAAGATGATATACCACAAGGATTTAACTTAGGCACTAAGAAGACAAACAGAGTTAGGGTAGCAAAGTAATAAACTACAAAAGATAACTTGTTAGTTACCCATGGTACAAGTTAAGCATAATACACGCTATACATTAAGTTACTTATGGTACAAGCAACTCATAATACAAGCTACACTTTAAGTTACTCATGGTACAAGCAACTCATAATACAAGCTATTATTTAAGTTACTTATGGTATAAGCAACTCATCATATAAGCTACATTGTGTGTAGGTTACGATGTCTACATGTTACGCAGAGTATAGAAACTACTCTTAGCGAGTAACTATTCTTCAATTTATTATTACTAAGCACCGCAAAAGGAGCTATCAATCAAAATCTAATCTTAATCTTTTTGAGTACAGGGTAAAACTGTATCTGGCAAAATCTTCTCCATAAGGGCAATAAATAATCTACTTCCTAACTCTATGGTTAATTTGAATTTCAGACAACCTTATGGTTAATTTGAGATGTAAACAACCAAAGAGTTAGTGTAAATTTATTTAAATAATGCCGATGATAAAAATCATTTGCCTATATATTTGATTTTAGCTAAATTTTGGATGAAAGAGCAAAATATTTTTAGCTTTGAGTGATCTTTTGGCTAAATACGGGCAATGAACAACAATCACAACTTTAGTTTTGTCTATTTAAAGCAGCAAAGAAGCTAAAAATCCTCAAAATAATAGTCATCTTTTCATGAAAATACAAACACAAAAAATCCCTAGCTAAGTTCAGTCTTACTGAACTAGAGCTAGGGATTTATCTGTATGATTTTTTTAATATTATAAACTGAAAATATTTCCGAGTAAATTAGAACGTATATTTAAAGGTTAATTTACCGTCTGTTGATTTCCAGTCTTTAGCTTTGCTGAAACCACCAGCTAAACGGATGCTTAATTTTTCTGTTAAGTGTACGTTATAACCAACACTTAATTCAGCTAAGAAGCCATTCGTAAAGCCATGCGCTAAACGATCACCAGCTGTTGTTATTACATTAAAGCGGTTTTCGGTTAGACGTTGATATAGATTTAGACTTGCGTCTAAACTGTGGTTAAAGCTAAATGCTGTAAAGTTGTACCAAAGTTTAGTACCTAAGTTAGCGTAAGCATTAGTTGTAATACGAGACTTAGTACTTAATGAAAGCGCAGCTGCTTCTTCAGTTGCTGCAGTTTCTGTAAAGCCTGATTGTGAGTAAACTTGTGCAGTTAAACCACCGTTTACTTCCATACCTGCTTTAGCATTATCAAATACTAAGTAACCAGCTTGTACACTTGCACCAAAGCTACCTGCACTTATGTTTGCACTTTGATCAGATGATTCTAATGAACTACGTTCTACTTTGTAGCGGTGTGAGAAAGCGAACACGCTAGTTGATAACCATGCACGTTCATATGCCTTACCAGCACTTACTACTAGACCCATGTTGTTGATACGCGCTTTAGCGTAATCTAGATCTGTACCACGTAGACCTTCACGTCAGTCTGCACGAGAAACATGAGCCGCAGCACCAAAGTTCCAACCAGCACGTTGGGTGTAGAAACCAGCTGTAGTACCGTAAAGGTTGTAATAACCTTTTAATACTGTATCTGAGTTTTTCCAAGCATTGTTACGACCACCGAAGTCTACATACGCATATGTTTGTTCATCAGTAGTTAAGTAACGACCTGTAGCTACACAACCAAAGTCTTCTGCTTGTTTACGTGTATCTTGCGCAGCAGTTAATCGCATATTCGCATAAGCTACACCAGAAGCTGAAGCAAAGAGTTGTTGTAACTGTTGACTATTCATACCAAGAATAGTTTGTGTTGCAGCTTGTTCAGCGGTTGTGGTACTTGCTGATGTATCATCTGTTGCGTCTGTTGTATCTGCAGTTGTATCAGTAGTATCTATAGGTGTTATCAGCAGTTGTACCTGTACTATCAGTTGTCTCTGCAGTACTTGTAGAAGCACTCGAATCAGTGTTACCAGTCGAGGTATTGCTATCTGTTGCAGCTCCAGTATTAGTTTCTGTTGCAGCCTCAGACTCTGTAGTTGATGCAGAGCTTGATGCGTCTGAACTTGCAGCTTCTGAACTTTAACTATCAGCAGTAGTCGAGCTTGTGGTATCTGAATTTGTAGTTTCTGTAGTTGCTGTAGACGTATCTGCAGTTGCTGAACTTGCTGCTTCGCTTGTAGTTGAGCTTGCTGCATTAGTGTCAGTTGTATTTGTACTATCTGCAGCTGCAGTATCAGTTGTACCACTATCTTGACTAGTTACCACAGAAGTTTCAGTATTAGTTGCGCTTGCAGTTTCTTCATCAGCCGTTAAAGTTACAGCTTTAGCACTTGTAGTACTTGCAGCTTGCGCTAAACCTTTAGTGATTACTGCGTTTACTTGTGCAGCACCAGTTAGCATTAATGCTGTATCAGCCGAGCTTAGTTTAGTATCGCTTGCTTGTTGTGCTGCTACATCAGTTGCTTGTTTAACTTCAACTTTCAGTTTAACCGCACCATTATTACGAGCTTGAGCGCGATCTAGGACAAAAGTAGTATTGATAAACGGAGTATTAACTGCTTTATCTAGACGTACAGCTTTAAAGCCATTACCAGTTAAGCTTTCCCAACTTACTACCGTAACTTCTTGTCCGTTGTACTTAGTAGCTAAGTTCGCAGAGTCGGTTAAGTATACAGATAGCTCATTACTATCACCAACTGTAGTTAAGTTTTTCACTGCTAGAGAAGTAGTGTAATCAGCTTATGACTGGATGGAGTCATAATATTTGCTGCTACTTGGCTGTTCTCTAACGTTAAATCTGTAACTTCCGCTTGTACGGTTGCAATTGTCGCATTACGTGCGCTAATGTTGTTTGCTTGGTAGTTAATAAAGCGTAAATACAGGTTGTGAGTAAGCATCAGCTTTAGCAAAAGTTGTATCCGCTTGGTGATAATCAATAACTACATCAGTAGTTAATTTTTTCGCGTCACCTAAACCAACTAAGAAACCTAGGTTACCTGAGTAATGATAAATTTTACCAGTTAGGTATACCCTAATTTCCCGAAAATTTA
>NZ_NRJG01000026.1 GCF_003585935.1 Psittacicella hinzii | reverse complement strand
GAATACTACAAAGTAGTAAAATTAGCAGCTGAACATGATATTATCGTAATTTCACAAGCTGCTAACACAGGTCTAACTGGTGGTTCAACACCATTTGGTGAATACGATCGTCCAAATATCGTTATCAATACACTGAGAATTGATAAATTCAAAATTATTAACAACCAAACTCAAGTAGTTTGTTTATCAGGTGCAACTCTATACCGTTTAGAAGAAGAATTAGCTAAAATTGGTAGAGAGCCTCACTCAGTGATTGGTTCTTCATGTATTGGTGCATCTGTAATTGGTGGTGTATGTAATAACTCTGGTGGTGCTTTAGTACAAAGAGGTCCATCATTTACAGAATATGCTGTATATGCTCGTATCAATGAAAAAGGTGAATTCGAGTTTGTTAATAATTTAGGTATTGATTTTGGTTCTGATGATCCTGAAGTAATTTTAACTAAATTAGAAAATGGTGACTACTCAGATGCTAATATCAATAATAACGAAAAACGTGCTTCTTCTACAGACTATAAAGATAAAGTAGTATTAGTAGATGAAAATACTCCAGCTCGTTATAATAACGACCCTGAAAGATTAAAAGAAGCATCAGGTTCTGCTGGTCACTTAGCGATCTTTGCAGTACGTTTAGATACTTTCGCTAAACCAAAAGCTACTCAAATGTACTACATTGGTGCAAATGATATCAATGTTCTGACAGATATTCGTCGTGCAGCATTAACAGCTTTTGATGGTCGTTTACCAATTTCAGGTGAGTACATTCACCGCGAAGCCTATGAGATCGGTAAAAAATATGGTAAAGATACCACATTTGTTATCGCTAAACTAGGTACAAAATATATTCCAAAACTTTACGCGTTAAAAGCATTCTACGATCGTACATTTGCTCGTATTCCTGGTGTGCCTAATTCTGATAAATTATTACAAGGTTTATCGCACCTATTACCTAACCTACTTCCAGAGCGTATGGAAGATTTCCATAAGAAATATGAACACCACCTATTATTAAATGTAGGTGATGATCTAATTACTGATATGGAAAAATGGTTGACTGAATACTTCCAAGCAGAAAAACGCGATGGTGACTTCTTTAAATGTACTCCTAAAGAAGGTAAAATTGCAGGTTTACACCGCTTCTCAATTGCAGGTGCTGCTATTCGTTATCGTGAATGTCATCCTGACGAAGTTGGAATTTGTGCTATCGACGTAGCGTTACGCCGTAATGATCACGACTGGTTCGAAAAATTACCAGAAGAAATTGAGAAAAAATTAGCTGGTAAATTATACTATGGTCACTTCTTATGTCACGTATTCCACCAAGACTACATTATTAAGAAACCATTAGATCCTTTAGCAGTAGAAGAAGAAATTCTTGAAACTTTATATGCTAGAGGTGCTCAATATCCAGCAGAGCATAACGTAGGTCACTTATACCACGCGAAAGAAGCTCTTGTTAACCACTATAAAAACCTTGACCCTACAAACTCATTTAACCCAGGTGTTGGTAAAACAACTAAGTTAAAAAATTGGGCAGAAGGTTTTTCATGTGGTTGTGGTCATCACCACTAATTACATTTTCATGATAAAACGGAGGTTAAATAATCTCCGTTTTATTAATTTTATTATTTAGAAAATATAGGAAACTAGGTTGTAAATTTAAGAAGCTACGAGTTAGAAAGAATTAATTAAAAAGAAATAATACCAAAGCAATTAATAAATGGTAAGATAAAACAATAGCTTAGAACAAGTCATTAAAATTATTTATTTTTTAGTTATTGACTTTAATTATTTAGTTCTCTATAATACACCTCGTTGTTCAAGAGAACAGCAAGCAAACAAGCTACTAAAATTAATCATGAAATTAAATAATTAATTTAGTGCTTGACTGTGAAGTTTAAATAATTTATAATTTTCTTCGTTGTTTTTTAAAAGCTCAAATCATTTCTTCATCTAAAAAAATAAATAAAGATGAAAAAAATAAAAAAGATTTGACAATGCTGTTAAAATTTTGCTATAATTTGCCTCGTTGTCAAAATTAATAAAGATGATAAAGATTAAAGCTTAATTAAAGGTAGTTTCCTTAACTGCTTTAATAATTTACCTAAAATCTTTCAAATAACACTTGACAAAATAAATTAAAAATTGCTATAATATTTTTCGTTGTTTAAAGCTAACTTGGTAATAAATTGCCACTCAAAGTTATCTTTAAAGAATGTAAAAATTCAAGATCTTTAACAATTTAACAGACAATCTGTGTGGGCATTTAGCTAGGCCTAGACAATAAAAAACATTACATTATTTAGTATTGATAATAAATAAAACTAAATAATATTCTAACCGAATGTGTTGTTATTGTTTACTTAGTTTAAATGACCTGATTAATTCATTAAGTAAGTTTATATAAAGTTTTTGAGATGGTTGTAGAATGACCAATTAGTTTTAGGCTTTATATAAATGATTATTTAAGCGATTAAATAAGATTACATCAGTAAGTTTTAACGAGTGAATGATTAAGCATTATTCAATTATCTTCAATTGAAGAGTTTGATCATGGCTCAGATTGAACGCTGGCGGCAGGCTTAACACATGCAAGTCGAACGGTAACAGGAGATAGCTTGCTATCTTGCTGACGAGTGGCGGACGGGTGAGTAATGCTTGGGAATCTGCCTATAGATGGGGGATAACCATTGGAAACGATGGCTAATACCGCGTAATATCGAGAGATTATAGTGTGCTTTGTACACGTCTATAGATGAGCCCAAGTGAGATTAGCTAGTTGGTGAGGTAATGGCTCACCAAGGCGACGATCTCTAGCTGGTTTGAGAGAATGACCAGCCACACTGGAACTGAGACACGGTCCAGACTTCTACGGAAGGCAGCAGTGGGGAATATTGGACAATGGGGGCAACCCTGATCCAGCCATGCCGCGTGTATGAAGAAGGCCTTAGGGTTGTAAAGTACTTTCGGTAATGAGAAAGGTTGTAATTGAAGGATTATAACTTGATGTTAGTTACAGAAGAAGCACCGGCTAACTCCGTGCCAGCAGCCGCGGTAATACGGAGGGTGCGAGCGTTAATCGGAATTACTGGGCGTAAAGGGCACGCAGGCGGATTGGTAAGTTAGATGTGAAATCCCTGGGCTTAACCTAGGAATTGCATTTAAAACTGCTGATCTAGAGTAGTTTAGGGAGGGGTAGAATTTCTCGTGTAACAGTGAAATGTGTAGAGATGAGAAGGAATACCGAAGGCGAAGGCAGCCCCTTGGGAACCTACTGACGCTCATGTGCGAAAGCGTGGGGAGCAAACAGGATTAGATACCCTGGTAGTCCACGCCGTAAACGATCTCGATTTGGAGGCTGGAGCTTTAGTTTTGGCTTTCGTAGCTAACGCGTTAAATCGAGCGCCTGGGGAGTACGGCCGCAAGGTTAAAACTCAAATGAATTGACGGGGGCCCGCACAAGCGGTGGAGCATGTGGTTTAATTCGACGCAACGCGTAGAACCTTACCTACTCTTGACATCTAGAGAATCCTTGAGAGATCGAGGAGTGCCTTCGGGAGCTCTAAGACAGGTGCTGCATGGCTGTCGTCAGCTCGTGTTGTGAAATGTTGGGTTAAGTCTCGCAACGAGCGCAACCCCCATCTTTAGTTGCTACATTAAGTTGAGAACTCTAAAGAGACTGCCGGTGATAAGCCGGAGGAAGGTGGGGATGACGTCAAGTCATCATGGCCCTTATGAGTAGGGCTACACACGTGCTACAATGGTCTGTACAGAGGGTTGCAAGATGGCGACATTAAGCTAATCCCTTAAAGCAGATCTAAGTCCGGATTGCAGTCTGCAACTCGACTGCATGAAGTCGGAATCGCTAGTAATCGCAAATCAGAATGTTGCGGTGAATACGTTCCCGGGCCTTGTACACACCGCCCGTCAAACCATGGGAGTGGTTTGTACCAGAAGTAGATAGCTTAACTTTATTGAGGGCGTTTACCACGGTATGAATCGTGACTGGGGTTAAGTCGTAACAAGGTAACCGTAGGGGAACCTGCGGTTGGATTACCTCCTTATAATAATGCTAAGTGTATTGTTGGTGATCTAGGCCTAGTTAAGTGTCCACACAGATTTTCTGTTAAATTAAAGGTTAAAGATACTATAGAGACTATAGTAAAGAAAAAAAACAACTTTACTTTATTGTCCCCTTCGTCTAGAGGCCTAGGACATCGCCCTTTCACGGCGGTAACAGGGGTTCGAATCCCCTAGGGGACGCCATTTTTTTTACGTTCTAAAATTATAAAGAAACAAAATTAAAACAGTATACAAAATATACTGAATATACAAATAAAGACTATACAAAGCTAACTAATAGTAACAATTAAAAGTAACTAAAGTTGTATAAAATACAATTATAAGTACTAAATAGTTATCTTCGCTATACTCTTTATGAGTAAGATCTTTAACAATTTAATAACAAGCTGAAAAAACGAGTTCGTTTTTTAGAATATCTAAAAAATCGAAAAGCAAGTAAAATTACTGAGATTCAAGTTATTTCATACTTATTAAGTCGAAATAAAAAAATACCTTGTTCTTATG
>NZ_NRJG01000025.1 GCF_003585935.1 Psittacicella hinzii | reverse complement strand
TGGACAAAGTAACTAAATATATTTTAACCTAAAAAAAATTATTAATCTGCTTTATTTTTCAAAGTTTTGTTAGTTAGAATTAGCTGAAAATGAAAATAAAGGATAATAGCGTTTATTTTTAATTCTTAGCTTACTTTTGAAATATTGTTAATTTTTGTAAAGCTTCGAAAAAAGTGGTCATGAGTCGCACTTTTACACAAATTTTTTGCACTAGTGCGCCATTAGTAAGATAATAAGAGAGGTAAGTTTTTGTCACTTAGTTATATAGGAGCAAAATTTTATGCGTTTGATTCCTTTAATCCACGAAGATCAAGTTGCACATTGGAGTGCTAAATATATTGTGGATATGATTAATAAATTTAATCCTAGCGCAGACCGACCTTTTGTATTGGGATTACCTACAGGTGGTACTCCTGTTCAGACTTATAAATATTTGATTGAATATTATCGTCAAGGTAAAGTAAGCTTTAAACACGTGTTAACTTTTAATATGGATGAATATTTAGGTTTAGCACCTGATCATCCTCAAAGTTATAGCTACTTTATGCATGAAAATTTATTTAATCATATAGATATTCCTGCCGAAAATATAAACTTACTAGATGGTTTGACAACAGATATCAATGCTACGTGCCAAGCTTACGAAGATAAAATTAAGTCTTATGGCGGAATAGATTTATTTTTAGGTGGTGTGGGAGTAGATGGACACATTGCATTCAATGAACCTGGATCATCTTTAAGTTCTCGTACAAGATTAAAAACTTTAACTCAACAAACTCGCATTGCAAATTCACGCTTTTTTACAAATCTAGATGAAGTACCTAAATATGCTTTAACTGTAGGTGTTGCTACCTTATTAGATAGTAAACGCATTATGATTTTAGCAACAGGTATTAATAAAGCCCAAGCAATAAAACAAGCTGTTGAGGGAAGTGTGAATCATTTGTGGACCATTTCAGCGTTACAAATGCACAAGCATGCCATGATTGTGTGTGATGAAAATGCTTGTAATGAATTAACGTTAAAAACTTTTAAATACTTTAGAGAAATAGAACATATTGATCCACAACAAGAATATGATTTTACAAAAGACCTAACAGTATTTGCTGAATGTCTATAAAGGAAGATTAGAATTATGACTAAATTAGCTTTTGTTAATGCGAAAGTGTACTCTCCACTATATTTACCTAATGCTGTTGTCCTTGTTGACGACAATAAAATCGAAAAAGTAGTGTTTACTAATGAGTACAATGAAAAAATCAAACCTACCAATCAATACCTTGAAATTAATTTAGATGGTTTAAATTTATCTCCTGGTTTTATTGATTTACAAGTAAATGGTTGTGGTGGAGCTAATTTTAACGAAACACTTGAAAATTTATCATTTGAGACGTTAAATACTATGCATTCTTGTAATGTGAAGCATGGGGTAACCACCTTTTTACCTACGTTGATTACTAGTCCTATTGAATTTCGTCGTAAAGCTTTAGAGGTGATTACGGATTTCCAACAAGCTAATCCGGATTTAGTGGCTAGTGTTCCTGGTATTCATATCGAAGGTCCGCATATTAGTATTGAGAAAAAAGGTACGCATAACCCTGCTTATATCAAGCCAATGCAACAAGTGGATTTAGATTTATATCTTGAATATAAAGACATTATTAAAATGCTAACTTTAGCCCCAGAAGAAAATGATTTAGCTCTAGTTAAGCAATTACTTGATGCCGGTATTTTAGTATCAATAGGTCATACTAATGCGACTTATGAAAAAGCTAAAGAATTTATTAATGCTGGGGTAAAAAGTGCAACCCACCTATTCAATGCAATGACTTCAATTACTAATGGTAGAACTCCTGGCGTAATTGGAGCAATCTATGAATCTCCTGAAATTAGTCCGGGATTAATTGTAGATGGGGTGCATGTAAACTGGCCTTTAGTAAATCTTTCATTAAAAGTTAAGAAAGATCGCATTTTTATCGTAACTGACGCAGTAACTCCAGCCGGAACTGATGTAACTGAATTTAAATTTGCTAATAAGATTATTAAAGTAATTAATCAAGGTTGCTATGATGAATTTGGCTGCTTATCTGGTTCTGCAATTACTATGGATAGCCAATTATCGCGTCTAAAAGAAAATTCTGATTTAAGTACTGAAGAAATTTTAAGTTTAGTGACTTATAATCCAGCTAAACACATTGGCATGGAAAAACAAATCGGTACTTTATATCCGGAAGCATTTGCTAATCTAGCTGTATTTGATGATGAGTTCAATATTAAAGCTACTTACGTAAATGGTAAAGAAGTTTATCATCAATAAAAACGAAAAACGCGCTAGATAACTAGCGCGTTTTAAAATTAATTCTGGTTTTCTACACGTTGATGATGAGCTAAAAGTGTTTGTCTTCCTAAGAAATAAATAGGGAAGGCAATAATAGCAGCAATTAAGTATTTAATTACTACATCGGCGTAGATAATTTGGAATAACATGGATAGAGGATAATCTTCCATGCCATAGAAAGCTAAGAACGTAAAGAGAAAAGAATCTAATGGTACTGATAC
This sequence comes from Psittacicella hinzii, assembly GCF_003585935.1. Taxonomy (GTDB): domain Bacteria; phylum Pseudomonadota; class Gammaproteobacteria; order Enterobacterales; family Psittacicellaceae; genus Psittacicella; species Psittacicella hinzii. The sequence continues at coordinate 7,241 of NZ_NRJG01000025.1, read as the reverse complement.
AATGTTAGAAGTTAAACAACGTACTAACCAGTTATTACGTTTTAGTTTTTGGAAAATTACTGTATCAGCTAATTCTCCAGCAGCAATAGATAAGAATGAAGCAAAAATGAAACGTGGTGGTACTTGCTCAATGTATGAGTATACTACTGTAACAATTAATGCTAAAGCAATTGCTAGAAAAACGTAACGAATACCGTAACCGTGAATTCTATCTCTTAATGTAAAGATAAAAGCAAAGAACAGCGTACCTACAGATAATTGTCCATACAATGGTAATGGAATAAAAGCATCTAAGGTCGCATTGGCTAATAGTACAGATAGTACGTAGCCGAAGATCCAAATAAATTTCATATAAAATCCTCTCATCAAAAGGCATACCCTTAAGATGATTAATAATTTTTATTAACCCACTATAGGCTAGAAATCCTATGCAGGCGGATTGGAGAAAAAATCCGTATCATATTAGCATAAACTAATGCTTTTTTCTAGCTTTTATTAACCCGTAAGCTAGTTATGAAAAATAAACAACAAATATTAAAAGCTTTAAATGGTAATCTAGTTGTCAGTGTACAACCTGTAGATAATGGGGTTTTAGATAATCCTTTATGTGTAAGTTTATTATCTCAAGCAGCTGTAAATGGTGGTGCTGCAGGAATTCGTATTGAAGGAGTAGATAAACTTTTACATAGTCGCCGTCATTTAAAAGTACCTGTTATAGGTATTATTAAATATGATCTTGATGATTCACCTGTGCGAATTACACCATTTCTACATGATGTTGAGCGTCTAGCTCAAGCTGGAGCGGATATTATTGCTTTTGACGGTACTGATCGAATTCGTCCGGTTAGTCGCGAAGATTTAATTGCAGCTATTCATGCACAAGGTTGTTTAGCTATGGCTGATTGTTCAAATCAAGCTGATGGTGATTTTTGTGCCGAGCATGGAGCTGATATTATAGGTACTACTTTATCTGGTTATACAGGTGGACCAGTACCCGAATTACCTGATTTTGATTTAATTAAGTATTTTGCTCAAAAAGGCTATTTCGTAATGGCAGAGGGGAGATTAAATACCCCTGAAGATGTTAGTAAAGCAATAGCATGTGGTGCGAATTGTGTTACTGTTGGCACTGTATTAACGCGCTTAGAAGTAATGACTGATAAATTTGCTCAAGCTACAAAAACGAAATAAAAATTAACTTTTAAAATAACGAAAATCCCAAGCATTAGCTTGGGATTTAAATTTATGTCAATTTATTGAGATTTTTATCTTCGTCGTTTTGATTATCTGCTTGTGGATTAGCAAATGGGCTAACAAAGTCATTAGCTTTATCTAAAGCATGTTCTTGCTTTACACTAGATGGAGCTTCTTGTTCTTGTGAAGCAAGTTCTGAACTTGCAACTTGTGATTCTAAAGTATCAGCTTGTTCACCTTGCTGCTCATCTTGCTGCTCTGATATATCTTCATCTTTAGATTCAACTTCAGATTTATTAACATCAGATGATTCAGTATTCGAAACTTGCTCTTTATCAAGCTCTTGAGCTTGAGTAGAAGATTCTTGCGGTTGGCTGTCTTCTTGAGTAAGAGGGCTTTCTTTATTCTGAGATGATAAATCTTGTTCTTTAGCTGATTGTGTATCTGATGCATTTGAAGCGGTTGCTTTATCTTGGTTTTCTTCTTTACCAGTTACATTGTCTTGCTCTTCTTTTTCTTGCTCTACATTTTGCGTGTTTTCTTTAATTAAGAATTTAACTTCATCGTAAAGAGTGTAAAGAGCTTGTAAAGTACCAGGAATTACTTGGCAGATAATAGTTACTAGACGATTACCTAAATAACCGTAGGTAAAAGGTAAGAATAATAAACCAAAGTTTTTGGTAATTTGTTTAACTTCAAAATACTTACCGGTAAAAATATTTAAGTAAGCATTTGCAGGTTCTGTTTCAGTAGTTTCAACATCTACTTTCATGGTAATTTCATTACGGTAACTCTCAGTAATGAAATAACTGTAGAATACAGATCTATCGTTTTTACTTGTTAATTTATTTTCTAGTTCTTCTAACTCTTGGTTAGTGTGATTTTTGTAAATCTGATTGTATAGTAAATAAAGGATCGATTGTAATACTAAAACAAAGTAGAAAATAATAAATGCTAAGAATACTGGGTTTAATTTAGCTAATAAAGTAGCTACTAGAGTACCAATTAAACCAAAAGTACTTAAAATCGAAATAAAACCTTTACGACCGATTTGTAGTGATAAGCCATAAAGATAAGCACGACGATATTTTTTATCACTATTGATAAATGATAAATATGAAGCTCCCATAAAGCACATTGCTAAGAAAGCAAAAATATTAAATGAGGCTACGAAAAATACTAAATAAGAAATTAAACCGTCAACACTGTGTTTAAAAACATAAACCACAAAACTAACTGCTACGGCAAAAATAAATGCAAAGAAAATTGCTTGGAAAGGTGTTTTAGAAAACATTCTTTGCGAAGATACATTGCCATACTCTTTATCCATTTTTACCTGAAAGGCTGATAAGATAAGAGGTAAAACAATAATCGCTAGGTAAAATTGCGTAGTAACTGCAAATAATAAAGCAGCTCCAAGATATAAAGCGAAATTATTTTTTCTAAATAATTGAGCTTTTTGTAAGAGAGAGGCTAAAGCCATAAACAATCCTCAGATAAGATATCAGGGGTTAAAAATGGAAATATTAAGATCAAGGCTTTGTAAGCGAGACTTTCTTAAAATTTTAACACTCTCGCCACGAAAAATCTAATAAAAATAGCGAGTTTAACGCTTTTTTACAACACCTATACCATTAAGTAAGCATTTGTTAAACATTGGTCGCAACTTACTAGTGGTTCTAATGATATAATTAACCGGAACTATCAAACTTAAGTTAGTGATAGTTACCGGTTTTATTTATAAATTACGCCTATATAATACTTATAAATGATTATTCTCAAGTATTTACGACGCAATATCTTAAAAACGTTTATTGTTACGTTTTTAATTTTATTCTCAATTTTCTTTGCCCAGCAAATGATCTTGGCATTTACACAAGTTACAAGAGGAAATATCCCTGTAGGATTTGTGTTTAAGTATATTTTCTTAAATATGCCAACCATGTTGCAGTATTTCTTACCCTTTGCTTTCTTTTTTGGGGTGTTATTTACTTTTATCCGTTTGCATAATAACCAAGAAATGAATGCAATGTATGCCTGTGGTCTATCTTATGGACAAGTAATCAAAACCCTAATGGTACCAACAACGATTATTTGTGCCATAGCACTGGTAAACGCTTTTTGGATAGCCCCTATGCTACAGGTTGAAAACCGTAGTCAAGTGCAGTACTTTAAGAAAAACCCAACCTTTTCACTAATTAGTGAGGGGAGTTTTACAGAAATTCCTGCTACAGATTACATTCTTTTTGTTAATAAAGTTACGGGTAATAAAGCTTTAGGGATTTACGTTTTTGACCTAGATAATACGAATACTCTTAACTTTATAATGAGTGCCGAGGGTGAAATCAAAGTTGAAAAAGATCAACGTTTAATTGTCCTTAAAAATGGTACTCTTTTTTCAAAAGAGCTAAATAAAGACGTTTATACAACCATTAATGAAAATTTAATGGCTTTAGCAACAGCTCAAGCTTCTAAGAGTAAAGAAGAGCTAACGAGCCATAGTTTAAATCCTATGCAACAAGCACAAATTGAATCTTTATTACGTCCAGAAAAAACGGAACAAGGGACGCTGATTTTCAATTCAGAGAAATACGACTATGAGCAAATAAAAGAGCTCTTAAATAATAGCCTAACCAAAATGTATAAAATTAATTTTAAAGAATTAGTTTTACGTATTGGTATAGTGCCGCAAGATAGTAGTTTAGACGCTTATAAATTTAAAACTGTAACGCAATTAATAAGCTCTGATAAAAGTAACCCTCTTATTTATATCGAAATCTTTATTCGTTTAATGAGTGCGGTTTCAGTTTATGTTTTTGCGATTTTAGGTTTTGTATTTGGTAAAGTAAATCCACGTAAAGGTAAGTATTCGAACGTAGTTATTTCTACTTCGTTATATTTTATTTACCTTTTAGTAATGAATTCTTTAAGTACAGTGATTAATAAAGGTAAGGTTATAGATAGTACGTTTTATATCTTTATAATTACTAACATTATTTACTTTGCCTTAGCTTATATTCTAGTAAGCGAAAGAACTTCATTTAAGAAAAACCGTGTGATTAGCGGTATTAGAAAATTCTTAGGAGGGCAGTAATGGTCTTTTTTAGAATACTCGACAGATATATTGTAAAAAAAGTTAGTATTACTGTCGCCTTTACTCTCTTAGGTTTAGTAGTATTCAGCTTAATTATTCGTATTACTGAAGAACTATCACATGTTGGTAAAGAAGCTTATACACTTGCCGATGCCATTATTTATTCGATTTGTTTGGCAGCTCCTGATATTAATACCTTTTTCCCTATGGCTGGGTTATTAGGAGCAATGATTGCTTTAGGGCAATTGGCTGGTAATAGCGAATTGATTATTATGCAATCGGTGGGAGTATCTCGCCTAAGAATTTTCCTTGGTCTTTTATGGTTTATTGTTCCTTTTTCTTTATTTAATTTAGCAATTCAGCAATGGGTGTCACCTCAAGTGACTTCATATGCTTACACTATGAAAAATTCTAAATTAAAAAATGGTAACTTTTTCCGCCAAAATGAAACCCTATGGTCAAAAACAAATGGGGAGTTTATTTATGCGAAAATTGGTGCTAATGCTAAATTAACGAATATCTTTGTTTTACAATATGATGAACAAACTTATAATTTAGCTCGTATTTTAATTAGTGATAATGCTAGTTGGGATGAGCAAGATAAAAAGTGGATCATGCATCAAGCGCAAGTTTATTCGTTAGAAAAAGATGACACTGTAACATTTAACCAAGAAGAAAAAGATAAAATTCAACAAAACCTTGAACAGGCTAATATCAATGCTAATGTGGTTTGGCCACTTTTATCTCAAGAATTAGCTGATCAGCATAATTTTACAGTCAAACTATACAGTGATTATTATTGGAAGACTGATTTAACTCCAGACAAATTAAGTTTAGTTAACCAAGATACTAATAACTACACTTTAACTTCGTTGTACAGTTATATTAACTTCCTTGATGAAACTAATCAGAATTCAAATTCATTTAAGTATTTATTCTGGTCAAAAATTCTTTCTGGTTTTAGCTTCTTTGTAATGATGTATGTTGCTACTGCTAATATTTTTGGTAATGTACGTAATGTTTCAATGTTAGTTAAGATCTTCTATGCTGTTATTTTAGGTTTAATCTTCTTTATTCTTAATAATACAGTAGGACCGTTTTTAATGAATTATGGTATTCCTGCTATAGTAGCAGCTCTTATGCCATCAATGATTTTCATGATTTACGGTTTTTATCTCTCAAAACGCAAATAAGAAAAAGCTGCTAATATTAGCAGCTTTTTCCATATGGATTTTTGTTAAATTATTTTTAATTCAAGCTCCAGACTTGAAGATCTATATGAGGCAAAGACACTTTAAGTATCTTGTGTCATGGATATCTTAGATACTTTGAGAGGATTGGATACAGGACAACGCGCAGTTATTAATTATAGTTACTGTTTTTCTGACAGAGAAGTATTAAACTTATAAAAGCAATAAATAGTTTTGCATTAGCTATATCTAAATCATCAGATGATGGTATATGAGATCAAAGTAAGTTTGCTAGTCGATTGAACTCTTTTGAGTAAGTTTCTTTGCTTTGATAAAAGATTTCTTGTCTTTGCTGTATCTAGTTCAAAGTCATTGGTGGTAAGAACTGAATAACCAAAGCGACTTTCTTCATCTTTTATACTTTCAACATTCACCTGATAAGTGGTATTTCCGGTAGTATCTTTAACTGCGATAAAGTACTTTTTAAGTATAGCTTTTGATACTGATTTATTACTTTCTAGGAGTTCTTGTTTGTATTTGTTTATTTTGACAATTAATTTGCGAGATTCTGTTACTTTCTTGTCGAGATTAAATAGAACATGGGCGTTTATCTTAGTACCTAAATAACTAGAGTTATATACTCTTCCTCTAATGTTTTTATCGATGTCGATAATTTCATCATAGGTAAATTCTTTTTGATTAGCGGCATTTAGTAAGTTATCTTACTCTTTAAGATCTTTACTCATTGTAGAGATGAATTTAATATTCATCTTATCTAGACTAAAGAAATAGGTCTCATTTAAAGATCCTTGATCCATTACTAAATAAATAGGAGAATGGTATATTTCTTGCCATTTAGATATAAGATAAGGTAAATAGGTTTTATCGTTTACATTTGCTGTATAAACCTCATAAAACATAGGTAATTTACTCTTGTGATTTATTAAAAGAGCAAGGTTAATTTGCTCAGCTCTCTCGTTCAGCATTAAAACTATATTCCAACTTAGTAACTTTATTATCACGGAGAGAATTAAGGTTTAAATCATAAGTAACAAGCTCATTTACTTCATGTATTTTAATCCAATCATACATAAAGCTTAAGATTTTCTCGTGCGTAATACTCTCTAAAAGCTTGTGAATATCGAGTTCACAGACTTGCAGTTTCTCATCTAATTGTTGTTCTTGTGCCCATTCTTGGTAATCTGCTAAAGAGTTGTTATTCGTGCCTAGATACTCCGCTAGGCTTAAAATTAGTTCTGCATTTTCCGTAAAATGGGTTTTTATAATGGTAGCTAGTTCTGCTTGCATTGTTGAATGCAAATTCTCTCGAGCAATTTCTGAAGAATATTCAGTAGGTGTTTGTGCTTTTACTGACTTGTTTCTAGTGCTTGGTGTAGATTTAGCAGCTTTTGTACTTTTTATTGCTTTGGTAGTTTTACTACTTTTAGTTTCTTTTGCTTCAGCATTAAGTTCAGGTAGTTCAATATGAAAGTCTGGGAATCTCGGATCAATCATCGCAACCATAGATCGAGTTTTAGTATCTAAATCAGCTGGAGCTTCTAAATTATAAAGCTCATAATATTTTTTATTAGCATATATTCCCTTTCCACAAGGAGTTAAGCGACCTAAACAAATGTCATCTTCTCTTCCAGGTTTTCCATTTACAGATTTGTAATTACCTTTAAGATAAGCATATTTCTTTCCTAACTTTCTAAAAACTTTAATTTTTCTTTCTGGAAGGGGGAGCTGTACCCCAAAAATGA
>NZ_NRJG01000024.1 GCF_003585935.1 Psittacicella hinzii | reverse complement strand
TTGGGGGATCTTGCGTTTAAGCCTAAGCTTCAAATTTAAAGTATTTATTATCGTAAAGTTTTAATACACGTGTACATACAAAGTGGATTAAATATCCAACTACAAAAGGTACAACAGCATAAGCTAAAACGATATATACAAGCTTAAATGATGAATCCATCATTTGGTAGGCTTTTATTGGTCCAATTAATGAAATATAACCAAAGCCAGCTGATGAAGTATCACCAACGATACCTAAAGCAGCTACAACTACACCGTTAATTGCCGCTAAAACAAACATTGGGACAAAGAGATACGGACGCATAATTAGTTTCGGTAACATCATTTTGATCGCACCGAAAGCAATAGCTACAGGTACTCCGATTTTGTTTTCTTTCCAAGCTGCGATAATTAAGAAAGTTGCAGCCGAAGCTACACCAATATTAGCCGCACCTGAAGCTAGACCTGTAACACCAGTGATTAATGATAAAGCAACTGATGAAAGAGGTGAAGCTACAGCAAAACAGAAAGCAATTGCTAATACTGGACACATAATCCAAGGTTGTTGGTTTGTAAAATAGTTAATAAAATCACCGAAGTACTTCGTAACTTGACCAACGTATTGACCGAGGAAATAACCTAACCAAGAAACAAATACCCCAACTACAATAGGTTGTAATACTAATTGTAGTGAGCCGAATTTGTCTTTTAGCCATAAGGTTACAGCCGCAGCAATCGAACAAGCAACTAATACGTTTAGGATATCACCTAAACCAGTTACTTTATAGTAACCTTTAATTACACGTTCAACTACTTCGCCATTTGCTTGTACTACTTGTAAAGTTTCACCTGGTACGAATACTACGTTCCCAGCAGCGATATAAGCAACTAAAGCAATACATGCTGATTTTAATGGTGGGAATTTAAAGTTAACCCCAACAATAAAGCCAATTACTGGTGCGGTTGCGAATTGGATTGCATATGCACAGTATTGTAAACCTTTTGCAATTGTTGAGTGAGGAGCAAGAGCTCCTAAAATCCCATTTAATACAGCATTAGCGATTAATGCTGCCACGATGCCGACAGCCATTCCGTTTAGAACATTAAGGAAAAACTGTTTTACGGTTAATTTTGCCGGTAAGTTATTTCTTACAGGGGTAACAGACTCTGCCATGGTTATAAAAATATATTTAATTGGATTATTTTAGTTGGAACATAACTCTTATTGCACAAAAGTATAAGGAATACCTAAGGCTTTCTCTTTACCGTGAATAAAGCGGGTGATTAGCTCACAATATGGAGCCCATTGACCAGCTTCTTTTAATTTGCGGGCAACATAACCATTTAAGTAGTCGATTTCAGTAGCACGTTTATTAGCTACTAAGTCTTGCCACATTGACGGGTAGTGATCGATTCCGGCAAAAGATGGTTGTAAAAATTGCATTGACCATTCGGTGAATTGCTCAACATCAAAGTTCACGCCTTCGAGTGCGGCAGCCGCAGCGAATTCGCTAACAATTTGTTTTACCGTATCACGCATTTGATCCATTTGTCCTTGCATACGCATATTCACGTCTAATAAAGCACAAACAGAGTTAGTCATACCATTTAAACAAGCTTTACGCCAAGTTGAGTAAGCAATGTCTTCTGAGTAAGTCATTGGCATCCCACTATCGTTAAAGGCTTTTACAACTTCTCTACATGCGGCTTCTTGAGATGGATCGATATTTCTTACTTCAGTATTTGAGTGTGCTGATAATAAGAACTCACCAGGTCCTAAAAGCTTAGCCGTACATACTGTAACACCCATAAGAATATGTTTGTCATCAAAGTATTTTTGGAGAGTTTGTAAATGACCTAAACCATTTAGTAGACATAACACTTTAGTGTTTTCGGTTACTAAGTGTTTTACGTCTTGAATCATGGCTTCAAGTTGCATTGATTTAGTGAAAAAGAGCACTAAATCAAATTCTCCTTGCACTTGGTGCGGATAATACATTTTTAAAGGAGAGTTTTCAACTTTGTCCACGTCAGTGATTACTAAACCACGACTATTGGTTACGCGTACGTTTTCATCCCATTTATCGCATAGGGTTACATCATGGCCACCTTTATGTAAAACGTGGCCAAATGTAGATCCCATAGCACCAGAACCGGCTACAAGAATTTTCATAAGAAGTTATCTCCAGGAGAAATTGGTTATATAATAATTATATCTTATTCTGCGTCACAAACTTCAACTAACCAGCCGTGACGATCTTCACCAAGACCTAATTGTAAATTTACTAATTCTTCATATAAAGATTTAGTAGCTTCACCTGTTTCACCACCGTTGATTGCTACTTCTTCTTTTTCACCAGTTTCGTGATTTACAACACGTACTAAAGTACCAACTGGAGTAACAACTGCTGCAGTACCTGTACAGAACATTTCTTCTAATTCACCAGTTTTAGCTTTAGCGAATAAATCGTTTACATCTAAACGAGCTTCGTGAACTTTTTCACCACGGTCACGTAATAGTTGTAACATTGAATCACGAGTTACACCAGGTAAGATAGAACCAGTTAAAGCTGGAGTGTAGTATTCACCGTTGATTTTGAAGAATACGTTCATTGCACCACCTTCTTCTACATAACGGTGCTCTTTAGCGTCTAACCATAAACATTGTTGACAGCCAAATTCTTCAGCTTTTAATTGACCTTTTAATGAAGCTGCGTAGTTACCTGCAGTTTTTGCAAAACCAACACCACCTACAGCTGCACGTACGTATTCGTCTTCAACGAATAAACGCATAGGTTTTAACCCAGCGGTAAAGTATGCACCTACCGGAGAAGCCATTACTAAGTAAGTAACTTTTTTCGCTGGGTGAACACCTAAACCTACTTCGCTATTGAACATTAATGGACGTAAGTATAAAGAAGTACCTGGAGTGGTTGGAACCCAGCTACGATCTACTGATACGAATAGTTTTAATGCTTCTAGCGCAAATTTTTCATCTAATTGTGGTAATGATAAACGATCTGCTGATTTATTTAAACGCTCAAAGTTTTTCTCTGGACGGAATAAGTAAACTTTACCACCGTTGTTATATGCTTTTAAACCTTCGAAGATTGCTTGACCATAGTGTAATGCGCCAACTGAAGGATCTAATTGGAGATTTTGATAAGGAACAACGCGTGCGTCATGCCAACCTTGTTCAGCATCCCAATCCATTAAGAATAAGTGATCTGTAAATACTGTACCAAAACCTAATTTGTCTTCTGGTGTTTTTGCTTTAGGATTTTGGGTTAATTCTACGCGAACGTTTAAATTAGTCATTGTGGCTTCTCCAAAAAAATATTAAAAAATTTAGTCTAGTATATCAATACTAAGATTTTAGTTATTTAAAAATTTATGAAATTAGATTTACTTGCAAATTTCTAGGCTTTAAGCTTACAAATTTTGTCATCTACCTATCAGTTATAAGCATGACTTACAAGATAATAAATTAGAAATCAAACATAGTAACCCGCATGGGGATAAAAATATGAGCTCGGGTTTAAAGATTAAACTAAACTCTAAATTGAAAAAGATATTATGAGAATTTAGGAAGTTGCTAAAGAAACTTAAAGTTTAAGTGTCTATAGGCACTGCGTAACATACAAAAAGAAGATAATCCAAACCAAAACTTTACGCTAATTTGACTAAAGAGCCAAGTAGAGAAAATAAAAGTATGTTTACGAGTGAAAGATAGGATAAATGATAGATGAAAATTAGATAATATTGAAAAAGGAAATATTAGCTAACTTCAAAGTTCATTCCTGAAACTTGCTGTTTACTTTAGTAACTTCGAGTTTAAGTCTAAAGTAAAAGCATTAAGGACTTAACTCTGAAATTACAAGATAATAATCTCGCTAATAATATCAATTTCAATAATAATCATAATCTTATCTCTAAAAAGGGAAGAAAATTTGTAAGGGAAAAAGAAGAGAAATTTGTAAGGAATTTTGTTTTTCCTTGGTATAAATCCATTCTATGCAAAATAATTAGGAAAAGCAAGAGGCTAAAATTAATTTTTACGAAAAAGTTTATAATGCTTTGATAAATCGATGATAAATTTTTGAAAATTTGCGATTTACAAGCCGAAATTTGGCGCAATAAATTGTGAACTGATGTTAATTTTATTTTTTATTGCTCAAAATGCATGTGATGCAACGCTTCCATATAACCTTTTTTCTGAATAAAATTCTGCAATAAATTTTGCATTAAATTCTGCAATACATTATTTTCAGGGGGAGACATCACTGATTACGTAAATAGTAAAACAATCGTTTAATTCTCCTTTTGTCTAAAATTAGAACTTACCGTAAGTGCGATAAGACTGCTATTCTTAATTGCTAGTTTATTTAAGCTTATTAAGCTGCATAAAATGGTAAAATAGCCTCTAGTATTTGTTTCCCTCTATAACGAATATTTTTAATTTACAGGATTACTCCAATGCGTGAACCTATGAGTAAAAAGCGCTTAATACAGATTATTGTGCTTTTAATAATTTTACTCGTGCTATTTGGTATTAATACTTATAAGTATTACGCAAATAGCTAAAATTTTTACCAAATCATGTCGAACGATTTACAACAAACCGATCTTTCTGTTTTAGAGACAACGACATTGCCTTATAAGCAAGTGGCTTTTTCTGAACTAGATCAATTTGCTCAATATTGTATTGAGCTTGCTTATCAACAAGCCCTTAAAGGTAAAATTAGTTGTTATCCTAATCCAGCTGTAGGCTGTGTTATTACAAAAGATCAACAAATTTTAGTTACAGGTTATCATCATTTTGCTGGTACAGCTCATGCAGAAAGAGATGCTGTGCAACGTTTACAACAACAGTATCCTGATACATGGCAAGAACTATTAGCGGGGGCTACTGCATATGTAACACTTGAGCCTTGTGCTCATTATGGACGCACCCCTCCATGCGCGCAATTACTAGTTGATTGCAAATTAGCTAAAGTAATTTACACTTGCCAAGATACTACTCCAAAAGTAAACGGTAAAGGTGCGCAGATGTTAGCACAAGCTAGTATTGAGGTTATTTATACTCCGTATGCACCAAGTGCGAAACTAAATCAAGATTTTTTTGCTTTAAATCAGCAAACAACAGATTTACCGTTTGTGCGTTTAAAAATCGGAGCTTCTTTAGATAGCCGTATTGCTTTACCTAATAAAGCAAGTAAATGGATTACTAGCCCACAAAGTAGAGCGTACGTTCAAGCCTTACGTTGGCAAGCTAATGCTGTCCTGTGCAGTGCACAAACTGTAATAGTAGATCAAGCACGTTATAATGTGCGCTATTCTGAATTACCTGCAGCAGTTACTGATTTTTTAACACAAGAAAATCTTATTCAACCTGCTTTAGTAGTTATTGACAATCAACATCAATTAACAGGGGCTGAAGCGATTTTTTCATCGTTAGTAAATTTAGATTCTGCACAAGAAAATAATTTACAACGTGATATTTATATCGTAAGTAAAAATCCTCACCCTTTAGCTGTTAAATATAATTCTGTACCACAATTAAAGTTTATTAATGACTTAGACATTCACGCTCCTCAAGGTTTAGCTAATTTACTAGTTAAGCTTAAACAGCATGGATTAGAACATATCCTAGTTGAAACCGGAGCTCAATTGACAAATGCCTTTATTCAAGCTGGCTTATTTGATCAATTACATTACTTTATGTCTGGTAAAGTCTTAGGTGCTGGTTTAAATGCCTTTTCTTTTACTAGTCACGCAAGTGAAATTAGTCAAGTTTTAGAATTAAAATTGCTTTACCAACAAATGCTTGGTGAGCAAGACTTATATTTGGTATATCAAAATACACAAAAATATGAAATCTAAAGTTTCTTTAGCATTGTGTTTGTTAGTTGTTTTAGTTGTAGCTGATTGGCTATCAAAATACTATTTCAATGCTAATTTTCATCTCTATCAAAGTCAACAAGTAATTGGTGAAAACTTTTTACGCTGGACTTTAGTTTATAACCAAGGATTTAGTTTTAGTATTGGAGCGAATTATCCAGTGCTAATGCGCGTGTTAGTAGGTAGCTTTGCTGTAATAGTAGCAATTGTATTAACCTATTTAGCATGGAAAAAACTAGTTACTCCTTCGTTACCAAAACCAGAAAAATATACAGCATGGGCATTTATTCTCGTAGCTTCGGGTGCATTTGGTAATGGATTAGAAAGAATTTTCTTTGGACATGTAACAGACTTTATCCATTTTACTTTTGGTACTTGGTCATTTGCAGTCTTTAACTTAGCAGATATTTGGATAAATTTAGGGATATATCTTCTAATTTATAATCTCCTCTTTGTTCGTGCTAAATAATTCATAAATTTAAAGCCTCAGGTTTTAAAACTTGAGGCTTTTCGTTTAACTGAGCTATACAACAGAACTATACTACAAATCTATTACTTCTAGTGAACTAAGCAGTTTCAAGTTTACCTTCAGGATTTAGCAACCAGTATTTGTAATACTCAAACTGTTGTCTGCGTAGTTCAGTTTCCTTTTCTACAGCTTCTTTCAATTCAAGCATAGTATCAAGAATATGAGCTATATGTTTTTGCTCTTCTAAAGAGATTTTAGGAATAGGTATACTCAATAAGGAGCCCTCATTTAAACAAGTTCTACTATTAGGATTATTTATGTATGGGGTAAAATCTAAACTTCTTAAATAGTGAAATAAGAATTGAGTATCGTAAGTTTCTTTAACTTTTAGAATATGCACATTAGTTGTTGCCCAAAATTTACCTGCATATTTACGTATAGAATAAGGAGATAAACTAGGAGCTCCAATACGTGCCAACAGTAAAAACTCTCCTTCATGAGTATAGTTGTCGACATAGTCAACTATACCATTAGCTCCTTGGTACGGGATATTTCCTGATATTCTTTTACTTGCAGGTAAATCTTTTTTGCCTTTGCTACAAGAAATACTTACACTACCTAAGACATCTTTATCAAGATTTTCTAAAGGAAACATTAGCTTATATAAAGTATCCCAATATAAAGTATTACGAAGTTCTGCTTCTC
>NZ_NRJG01000023.1 GCF_003585935.1 Psittacicella hinzii | reverse complement strand
GTTAGCATGTAAGAACACCTAAATCCACTTTTACCTATTGAGAAAATTCTATTTTTTAGAAGAGTTTATCTAGCAAAAAACAATGCTTCAACTAATAATATCTTTTTAATTTTGTCAATAAATTTTGTCATGTGGGTATCAATTATTCTGTATAAATAGTACCTCTTACAACTTAGCAACAACCTTCCTATCTCAAACAAATTTATTTAAAAATTTAAGCTTTTATTAACTTATTCAGTTTGCGCTCTACCTCTGCCACCTCAATCTCAAATAAAAAACTAACATTTTACCCAACTAAAACAAACATATAACTTACAAATGAAAGATTTTAATAAATATAAGTTCTTGAATATTTATTAAAACCCTCAAAGCCGCCCTAAATTTATAGTCTTACACCAGCTTCACACCACCTAAAAAATAAACTTTTGACAACACACCATCACAGCAATAAAGATCTTTTGATATAAAGTAAGCCTTAAATTTAAATATTATTGCTTATTTATTGTTTAGAGATTAAATTTTTATTTTGCCTGTGGCATAATATTCCTCAATCTATATAAGCAACTTTGTCTTACGCATCAAATTAAAACAACTTTGCTCTTCTTACTCATGGTTTTTATCTCTTGATGCGTAAGCACAAGTTTTTACTTCTTTCCCAGTAACTGACAAACACAGGCCTAGTTTTTAAGTTACTGTTTTTTGCTATCTAGCAATCCTAGACCAAGTATGTGCATTTGTTCATCAACATACATCTTTCCGGTCGCTTTAACCCCTATTCTGTCTAAAATCTAGTTTGTCTCCTTAAAAGCCTAGTGTTCCTAGAGCTTAGTTTTTTATAAGCAAAATTTGCTTCTAAGGAGAAATTTATAGGAAATAAGATAAAGTGACACCCCTCTAAGATTTATGTTGATGCACAAGAAAGATACTTGTGCACTAGATACTTGTGAACTTTTACTACTTAATTACTGATTTGCTTGTCTTTTTATGAAGACAAAAATTTAAGCTAGCAATTATTGCTAGCTTTAATTTTACACACTAAAGGATAATGTCATGCAACACAAATATACTCAAGAATTAGATCGTCAAACGCTTCTCGATCTTCTAGCTGTATCTCGTGACCAAGCACCTGCTGATTTACGTATTGATAACGTAAAGATTATGAACTTAGTATCTGGTGGTTATCTTGATGGTCCGATTGTGATTAAGCATGGCTATATTGTAGGTTTTGGTGCTGAGTATAAAGAGCAACCTGCCAGTCAAGTTATTGACGCGCAGGGCAAAGTAGCCGTACCAGGCTTTTTTGACGCTCACTTACATATTGAATCTTCTTTAATGACACCCCAAACCTTTGAAGCAGCCACTTTACCTAAAGGGGTTACTACTATTGTTTGTGATCCGCACGAGATAGTTAATGTGATGGGGAGTCAGGGCATGGATTGGTTTGTCAACTCAGCTTCTCAAGCAATCCAAAACCAATTTGTGCAAGTAAGCTCATGTGTTCCGGCTTTACCAGGTTGTGAAGTTAATGGGGCAGAGTTTACGCTTGAACAAATGGCAACTTATCGTAACCATCCGCATGTCCTTGGTTTAGCAGAAATGATGAACTTTCCAGGTGTAGTACATGGTGATGCTTTAGTGTTAGATAAACTTGCTGCCTTTGCAGGACTAACTCGTGATGGTCATGCACCTATGGTACGTGGACGTACTTTAGATGCCTATATCAGTGGTGGCATTAACAATGATCACGAATGTACAACCTACGAAGAAGCATGTGAAAAACTAGCTAAAGGACTTACTATTTTTATTCGTGAAGGATCTGCAGCGCGTAACTTAAATGCTCTAGCACCAATTTTAAATGAGTACTCTTCGGCAGCAGTTTGCTTATGTACCGATGATCGTAATCCGTATGAAATTGCTCATGAAGGTCATATTGATTCATTAATTCGTCGTCTTATTAATCAACATCAAGTTGCTCCCCATGTGGCTTATCGCGCGGCAAGTTTAACGCCAGCTAATCACTTTGGTTTAAAACGTTTAGGTTTAATTGCTCCAGGACGTAAAGCTGATATTGTACTCTTAAATGATGTTGAACAAGTAGATATTGCTCAAGTATTTATTGGTGGTAAAGATGTTGCGAGTTTAGATTTAGTTGCTAATGCTCATCAACGCTACTTAAATTCAAATCCACCAGCCTTTAATACGATCGTTCGTAATAAAGTGGAAGCTAGTGAGTTTGCTTTAAACTTCGCAGCAGGTAAAAAATACCATGCTATTCGTGTAATTCATAATGAAATCATTACCGGTTCATATGTAGTTACTTGTACAGGCGTTAATGCTCAAGGACAACCTACTTTTGATCAGGATTGTTGCTTAATTACGGTACTAGAACGTTATGGTAAACAAACTAAACCAGCTATAGCTCTTTTAACTGGTTCTGGTTTACAAACAGGAGCTCTAGCGTCATCGGTTGGACATGATAGTCACAATATCGTAGCTATTGGTGCTAATCCAGAAGAACTAGCAACTGCAGTTAATGCCATTATTGATACAGCTGGTGGCTTTAGTGTCGTACAGGGACAACAAGTAACGGCTCATTTAGATTTACCTATTGCCGGTCTGCTATCTCCAGCCCCTGCGGCGCAAATTGAAGAGCAAATTGAAAAATTAAAGACTGCGGCTTTAGCTTGTGGCTTAACCTTAGAAGAACCATTTATCCAACTTTCGTTCTTATCATTACCAGTAATCCCAAGCTTAAAACTTACTTGTAATGGCTTGTTTGATGTAAATCAATTTAAGTTTGTAGAACTAGAAATTCAGGATTAATAACCATCCTCCTTTAAGAGAGTAAGGTCGTAATAGGATGGTTTTACTACTTTTAACCACTTAAGTCACTTCTAATTAAATTACTTTAAGTCATCACTTTTAACCACTTTAAGCCACTTTTAACTACTAAAATTTTATACTGCATTGATTTCGTAGCAATCAACAAAACTACTTTTAACCTTAAGATTTACATTTAGATTGACATATATCCTACGTGAAATTTTTTAACGTACTATTGATCCCAGCTCTTAAAATTGCTTTTAGTAGCTGGGATTTTTATTTTATGAATCGACTAAGCCCCAGTTATGAGACCATAACTGGGGCTTAGTGTTAAATTAGTTAGATTAGTTAAATTAGTTCTTGCCAAAATTAGTAGAACACTTCTTCAGCTGGAGCAGCACTTACGGTAAAGATTAATGGTTCTACATCGTAAGAAGTATCTTCATTAATCCATGCTGGATTTTTACTTACAGTAATATGTGAATGTTCTGGAGCTTGACCACTAATAATTAAGCGTGATAATGGGTTTTCAATGTGGTTAGTGATTACACGTTTTAATGGACGTGCACCAAACTCACGATCATAACCAATTTCACATAAGAAGTCTAGTGCAGAATCTTCAACAATTAAACGTAATTCTTGGAAGCGTAGACGATCGTTTAGACGATTTAATTGGATATTGGCAATTAGTTTCATATCCTCTTTCGCTAAAGGATGGAATACTACGATATCGTCGATACGGTTTAAGATTTCTGGTTTTAAGTATTGTTTCAAAATACCTAATTCCATATCTCTTAATTGTTCGTAAGGCATGTCCGCATTTTCCATAATCTCACGACTACCGATATTTGAAGTCATAATAATTACGGTATTACGGAAGTTCACTACACGACCTTGACCATCGGTTAGTTGACCGTTATCAAGAATTTGTAAGAATACGTTAAATACGTCTGGGTGAGCTTTTTCAACTTCGTCGAATAACACAATCGAATATGGATTACGACGTACCGCTTCAGTTAATTGACCACCTTCTTCGTAACCAACATAACCTGGAGCAGCTCCGATTAAACGAGATACTGTGTGTTTTTCCATGTACTCAGACATATCAATACGCACAATATTTTCGTCATTATCGAATAGTTGATAAGCTAAAGCTTTAGCTAATTCAGTTTTACCAACCCCTGTTGTACCTAAGAATAAGAAGCTACCAAGAGGTTTTTTATCATCTTGGATATGCGCACGTGAACGACGTACGGCATTAGATACTACACGGATTGCTTCTGGTTGTCCAATTACAAACTGACCTAGAACGTTTTCTAAGTTAAGAAGTTTTTCTTTTTCTGATTGTTGTAATTTACTTAATGGAATACCAGTTTGTTGGCTAATGATTTCGGCAACTTCTTTTTCAGTTACACGAGTACGAATTAACTGATAATCAAAATCTTCATTACCAATTTGTTCTAGTTGTTTTTCTAGACTTGGTAAATCTTGATAGCGAATACGTGATGCTGTTTCATAATCACCACTTTGTTGTGCACGTTCAGCTTCAAGTTTTAATTTTTCGATTTTAGTTTTTAAATCTTGATCAGCATTTAAACGTGATTTTTCGCTATTTAAGATTTCTTTTAATGAGTCGTACTCTTGTTCTTTAGTTGCAATTTCGGCTTCAACTTTAGCTAGACGTTTTCTACTTTCATCGTCTTCTTCTTTCGATAAGGCAAATTGAGAGATTTTTAACTCATCAATTTCATTATGTAAGCGCACCATTTGTGATGGTTCTGAAGAGATTTCCATACTAATTTTTGATGCAGCTTCATCGATTAAGTCGATAGCTTTATCCGGTAAAGTACGATCAGTAATATAACGGTTTGATAAAACCGCAGCGGCTACGATTGCTGAATCGGTAATTTGCACTTTGTGGTGTAATGAGTAACGTTCTTTTAGACCACGTAAGATGTTAATTGTATCTTCTACACTTGGCTCATCTACCATTACTTTTTGGAAACGACGTTCAAGTGCTGAGTCTTTTTCAATATACTGACGGTACTCATTGAGAGTTGTTGCCCCAATACAGTGAATTTCACCACGTGAAAGTGCTGGTTTTAGTAAGTTACCTAAATCCATGGCACTGTCACCAGTTTTACCTGAACCTACGATTTGGTGTAACTCATCAATGAAAAGAATAATGTTAGTTGATGAACTTTTAAGTGCATCTAACATTTTCTTAATTTTCTCTTCAAATTGACCGCGGTATTGTGTACCACTCATTAACGCACCAAGATCAAGGCTTAGAATACGTGCGTGTTTTAAACTTTCAGGCACATCACCTTTAACGATTAATTGCGCAATACCCTCAACAACGGCAGTTTTACCAACCCCCGGTTTACCAATTAACACTGGGTTGTTTTTACTACGACGTTGCAAAATTTGTAAAGCACGGTTAATTTCTTCGTGACGACCGATAACTGGATCTAGTTTACCTTGTTCTGCGAGTTCTGTTAAGTCAGTTAAGAAAGCTTTTATTTCATCACTTAGAGCATTATCATCTGATGAATCAACGGTACGTCCTTGACGTAAGAACTGAATAGTTGCTTCGATGTTTTTCGCTGTGAAGTCATCTTTTTGCGGTAAAGATAAGAACACATTACGTAAAGCGTTGTTGTGATTTGTATCTTCAACTACAGCTAATAAATATAACTCTAATGACGCAAATTTATCATTAAAACGACTTGTTAGCACTACCGCACGATTTAAGTGTTGCGCTAACATGGCATCGGCTTCTTTAGCAACAGTGTTATCTGAAACTGTAGGTAAAGAACCTAATTTTTGTTCTACGGCACTATTTACTGAGGCAAGGTTAACCCCCATGGTACTAATTAAGCTTGAAAGTGGGTTAGCTTGACTTTCTAAAGCCGCTTTCATCATGTGTAAGTCAGTAACTTGTGCATGTGAAGCTGCATCGGCAATTTGTTGTGCCCTTGTAAAAGTATTAATTAAAGAGTTGGTGAATTTTTGTTCAGCCATCTTAAATCCTTCCTTATTTTTATTTTTGTTTTTCGTTTTTATTTTTTCTCATGGTTATTATACGCCTTATGTGCTCTGATGTCAGCTATTAAACTGTCTTTTCTTCTAAAAAAGTTCATCTTTTTCACAAATAGACTGCTAAATGTAAAGATCTTTGACGTTTCTAATAAACATTAGAAAAAATAAAAGTACGTTGCATACAAACCAAATCACTACCAAATTAGCTATCAATTTAGTAATCAAATCAACAACCAAATTAACTATCAAATCAACTACATCAATAACCAAAGCAAATACCAAATTCACTCCAATTAAGATTACATGAGGTAATTTTTTAGATAGATGAAGCAACTTCTTAGATGGAAGGAGCAAATTCTTAAAGATATGGAACTACTTCTTAAAAAGATGGAGCAGCTCTTAGAGTTAAGCGCTTTGCTCTGGGCATTGATCTGCTTTTGTTTGCTGTTGTCTGCTGTTACTTGCAACTTGCTTATGTTTGGTAGGTTCTAGTTTTGCTGCTTGTTTTTCTACATAAGTTATAGCGCTAACTTTTAGATATTCAAGCGTCTAAACGCAAAAATTTATAAAAATTTTCTATCTATTTCTAAATTAATACAAATTTTAACCATAAATTTAAACAAAATTTAATATTTAGACGTTTATTTACACAAGTCAAATTAATAAAACACTTTCTTCAATCTTCTAGTTTTAGTATTGACTATATTAATTAACTGTATAAATTTTACATACTCTCATAACAAATAAGGAAAAACTCCCAATCACATAAATGTAATTAGGAGTCAGTTCTTAATCCCACAATTAAAAACTATGAGTTTATGTCAACTTAAACTTATATGGTGAAAGTAAAGAATCTCTAAGTCAATGCTAAGCCACTTTAGCCCCTCAACTATTGAGGCTTAGGCATCAACTTATCTTCTAGAGCTAGTTGCGAGAAGAGCTTAGCACTCCAGATTTTGTTCACTATAGTTATGCATCTTTGAGTTTTGTGCTCTCTCGTCTTGTACTCTTGATATTTGTACTATTGATATTTATATTCTTGATATTTGTACTATCGAGATATGTCGGTTATTTAAAGAGATATTTGCTTAGCTCTTTCTTAAAGATTGTATGAAAGAACTTTCCATACGCACTTTAGCTACTTCTCTCTTAGAAGCTATATTTAGCTGTAACATAATAGGTACGACCTAGTTGGGTAAATGATTTCCAGTTATCAGCATTCACTCCAGAAATCCCACCATTAGCTTCAAAGAAGTTCGTATAGTAGTAAGAAATGTCTGACCAATCTACGTACTGTGCATTAAAGAGATTGCTCACTCCTACCCCTAACTCAAGATTAGCACTTGGACGCCAATATAAATCTACATCTACTTTTGAATAGGCTGTAGTTGGGTTGTACATACTTGTACCTACATTCAGATCTGAGGTTTGACGTGTATCAGTCCAAGTCCAATTTACTCGCGCACTCCAATCTTGACGTTCATAACTTAAAGCTAAGTTTGTGCGTAGAGGATCAACTGAGTTTAGACCGGTTTTCTTAATGCTTTGTGAAGCTTGATCCCAACCATGTTGATTCCCTCTTGTCCAAGCTAGACCTGCTTGTAAGTAGAGATCTTGAGATAAACGAGCCTTACCATTAAAGGTTAAACCATAAGTTTTAGCAGAGTCGGCATTGGTATAGGTGAAGTAAATTCCACTATCTATACGACGAGTAATAAAGTTTTTATACTTCGAAACAAAACCACTTACTTGGTAATTAAAGTCTGGTGTTTGTCCTTTAAAACCTAGCTCAAAGTTACGTGAACTTTCAGCTTTAAGATTTGGATTACCTAAAAGGTAAGTGTTGTTACCGCGGTTAAAGTAACCATAGAGTTGTTGTACTGATGGAATACGATAACCTAAACTTAATTGTGCATAAGGTACTAACCAAGAGGCAACCTTATAGTCCAGATAAAGTTTCGGCAGTAAACGAGTTTTACTAACCTTAGTTAAACTACCATACGAGCCAGTCAGACTAACCGCTTGCGTATAACCATCACTGGTTCTCGGTTTTACGCTATAGTGCATAAAGCTTAAGGTTGGTTTTACGGTTAAACCTTGCCATTTAAGCTCATCGATGAAATATAAATTGGTCGTCAACACTTGCGATTTAGGAATAGGTTTATAACTGCTAACCGTATTACCTACCGTTTGCGTATAACCAAAATTAGCTACATTACGCTCAAGCACTAAGCCATAACGTAAAGTTTGTAACGCACCTAGACGTTGCACGGCTTGGCTAGAAAGGTTTAAGGTTTTAAACTCATACTTACCACGTGATTGAGTAGTAGTAAAAGCCATATTCGCACTAACACTAGATGTACTTGCTGTCGCATTTTCACGATAGTTACGAGTTTTCGCGACTGCATAAGTTAAGCTTGATTGTACTAACAGATTATCACTAGTGTAATCATGACTAAAACTTACTCGTTGACGCGTATTCTTATCATTAGTAAAAGCATAATCGGTATAAGTACTTACCCGACGTACCGTTGCAAAACCTACATTAGATAATTCATTGGTGTAACTTTTATCACGTAGATATTCATAAGTAAGACCTAGACGCTGCTGCTCATTTAAGCTATAAAAATGCTTGGTTAAGAGATAGAAGCGCTTATTGTCTTGAGGATTAGGTTGTTGACGATTTGTCCCTGTAGCAGGAGTATAAGCTTGGGAATTATTTTTTACTTCGTGCCCTTGACGATAGGTCGTAAGAATACTACCTTCGTAATTTTGCCATTGCCAAGCATAGGCAAGTGAGCTTACATATGAACTGTCGGTCGAATCATACTTCCCGTAAACATAACCACCTTGCGCTTTCCCCTGACGAATATCAGCTGGATCTAAGGTTCGAAAATCTATACTCGCGCCTAAAGAACCTTGTTTATTACCCGCCAGATCTAAAATTGCACTTTTGAGGGCTGTGGTTTCTAACATTACGCCACGTCCCCAAGACATTACTTTGAGTTTACCTGACCAAAAACGAGATTCTAAGCCTTCACCTAGAGAAACCCCGTCCAAAGTAAGTGCTACACGATTACCCTGTAAGCCGCGAATATTTATCGAAGCTTCACCATCACGTTGACGCTGTCCTTTAGTAACCGAAACACTTAAATCATTACCAAAAAATGATTTTAAGGTGCCTAAATTAGCAGTCGTGGTAGTTAGAGTATTAGTTGTAGCCGTATTAGTACCGGTGACCGTAATTGTAGATAGAGTAGTGCTGGTTGTATCAGCATGCACTACCCCTAAGGTCATAGCCGCTAGAGCACTAGCGACTAATGTGAGCGTGAAAGTTCTTTGCATGCGCATAAAAGTTAAAATTAGAGTGATTACAAAATTAGAGTTACAACTCAAGTTCTACTGAAGAGTTTACAAACTACAAAGTAAACTAAGAGAAAACTGTGAATTTCTAAAGTTCAAAAGTAGGGAGTATGTAAACTAAGTTTAAAGATTGTTTATAAACTTAATAGTTACAAGCTTGATTAAACAGCAAGTGCAGCGTAAAGCTAGAGTGATTTACTAATTGCTCAGATGAGTGATTACTTAACTGCAAACTAAACTGAACCTACCATTTAGAGGTCTCAAGCCAAATTGGTATCCTAGTTTAGCGAGTGTGCATTATAAATATATAGAGTGATAAGACTTTACGCTAAACTGCTGACCTAAAACGGTGCTGGATCACTATAGTAGCAATCTGGCTTTAGGATTTTTTAAATCTAAATGATAATTATTTTCATTTAGCTAAACAAATTATAAACAGAGAATATTTGTTGGTGTAAATTTTTTGTCCACTTTTTACAAATAACCACCTCAAGCACTAAGGTATAGGTTTGCTTAATTTAAGCTGAAAAGCATTAAATTTGCTTTAACTCTTTTCTAAGCACAGCTAAGATTTTTTAGCTAAGTTAATCCTCTTTGAGTCTCAAGCAAAAAATAAAAACTCTTATTTTTAAACTCTCTAGCTTTTACTACCCACCATACAAACTCTTACTTTTTGTGTAACAATTAACAAAAATTTACAAGTCGAAAAGAGTTTCTTCTTCGCTAAAAACCACTAAAGCAAAGCCGTAAAAATATTCAGGAATAACCAACAAAGCCATAAGGTTATTATGGGATTTAGGAAAAAATTTGAAAAAGGAGTAGAATAGGAACAAACAAATACTTGCACTTTAACTTCAACAAAGACCTAAGTTTAGGTTGTTTAAGTTATGGGAGTATGTAAGCAAGTACCTATTTCTTAGACTTACAAGGGAGTTATATTTATGTCTAATTTAGAACAACACTTAAAATCACTACCTACTTTAGAGACTATTTTCACGCATTTTAGTGTACGTAAATATAAGAACACTCCCATTAATCCCGAATTACTTAAAACCATCGTCCGCGCAGGTTCGAGGGCTTCAACTTATGCCAATATTCAAGCAACGTCCATTATTCGCATTAGTAACCCAGAACTTCGTGCGCAAATAGAAGCTAAATGCTTTAAACAAAAAGCTTTAACTCAAGCGCCAGAGCTCTTAATTGTTTGTGTCGATTTTAGTCGCTTTGCTCTTGCCAATCCAGCAGCGCAACTACAATATTCTGAAGTTTTTCTTGCTGGCACTATCGATGCAAGTATCTTTGCCCAGAATATGATGCTCGCCGCAGAATCTTTAGGTTTAGGAGGTCTCTTTATTGGTGCTATTCGTCATGATCTACCTTGGTTAGATCAAGAACTCGGACTACCTAAATATGTAGTGCCG
The DNA here is from genome assembly GCF_003585935.1 of Psittacicella hinzii. Taxonomy (GTDB): domain Bacteria; phylum Pseudomonadota; class Gammaproteobacteria; order Enterobacterales; family Psittacicellaceae; genus Psittacicella; species Psittacicella hinzii. The sequence continues at coordinate 68,779 of NZ_NRJG01000023.1, read as the reverse complement.
ATCTTTGCTTTATGTTTAGGTTATCCTGATGAAGCGCCAATTGTCCGTCCACGTTTCTCTTTAGAAACTATCTTCCATGAAAACCAATACCAGCAAGCCACTCTTGAAAGCCTCAATACTTACGACGAAGAATTACATACGTTCAATCAAGAGTTTATGCACAAAGATGGTGAATGGTCTTCAAGTACAGCGCATATGTTTGATCGTCCAGCCAATCCGGAACTGGTGAACTACCTCACGCAAAAAGGTTTTTGCTTAAAATAATCGTGGCCTTATGCATGACTTATAACCACACTCCTGCCTCTTCTAATTGGATATAGTTTTGAGTTAGTACTTTAACGCAGCACTTTTACTAAGCTTTTACTAAGGTAAATTTAGGTATTACATCAAGCATTTTGCTCGTGATTTGGACAGGGCTTCCATCACCATTAACATCGATTATAAACCCTTGATTTATCAGGCAAAAACTTAAGCTAAAACTTGCATTATCTTCCGGTTATTAACGCAGATTTTGCTATAATATGTAGCTGTGCATGAGAAGAGAATCCCCGTTTTATCATGCAAGAATTTACTGATTTCTTGATTCACCTTGCCGAATAAAAACGCGTAAACTTTACACTACAAAATATAGTCCATGGTATTTTTACTCGGTTGATCCAAGTCAAGACCACACTACTACATTGACGTGGGGTAGTGTGGTCTTATTGCGTTTTTCTTATGACTAAACACTATCGTATTATTAACCTCATTAAACGTGAAAAAATCTACACTAACCAAGCTCTTGAGCAAGTTATTAGTGCTTTTAACCAAGCACAATCCTACGTATATGTAGATTTTGCGCACTATGATTTAGATAACTTTGCATTATTTATGCAAGACAATGAGTTAGTAGTTACTTACTATACTGGACATAAAAAACGCCAAAGCTATATCTATCCAGAAGACTATTACGCTAAAGCACAAGCGCAACAGGCATTTACCGAAAAAGCGACAAGCATTGAGTATCTAGATCCCCAAAATGTAGATCTAGTACTTACTCGCTTTGGACCGCAGTTCAATCACAATGGTTTTGCCATTGTGCAAGCCTTAGAATACTTAGGTTTTACTGTAACTAATGGTATTCAAGGCTTACGTAATTGTCGTGATAAATGGCTAAGCTATTTACAAGTAGCAGACTTAGTGCCGCTTGTAAACAGTAGCTTTTGTACTTGGCAACAATATGCTAATTTACCTGACGATTTTCTGGCTTACCCTCGTATCACTAAACCTAATAGTGCTTCAATGGGAGGTAATCACCTAAACTTAGCCTATAATCGTCAACAATTAGCTCATCAAAGTTTACAACTCCAGCAATTTGATTTTGCTCTTTCGCAAGATTACATTCAAAGTTACGATACACGTAACTATGATCTAAGAGTGATGGTGCTCAACGGGGAAGTAACCGGTGCATTCTTGCGCGTATCGCAAGAAGATAAAATCGTGGCAAACATTGCTCAAGGTGGATATGGCGTGCCATATCAAATCACTCCTACCTTACGAGCGCAAGCTATTGCTATTGCGCAACATTTAGGTTTAGATATTTGTGGTCTAGATTTTATTTTTAATCAAGATTTACAACAATGGCAATTCTTAGAAGCCAATGCTTGTCCTGGTTTTTATGCTTACGATAAAGTTTTAGGCAAAAACTTTGCGCAAGATATCCTTGATTACTTACTCTTACGTCTAACCGGACAAACTTCAGCTTACTTCTTAAATGCGTTACAGCCTTTAGAACAAGCTGATATCGAGGCTTTACAACCTCTAACCCGTGAACAAGCTCTAGCTTGGCAACAAGACTTTGCCGCGCAAGAACTAGCGAAACAACAAGCTCTTGTTGCCCAAAGTATTAAGCAAGCTGCTCAAGAGCAGTTAATGCAAGAGTTAGCAGCACAAGGCATTAAAAATGTTGCTGAGTTAGTTGCCCAAACTTCACTCATGGCTGAATTAACTCCAGAACAAATTGCGAGTATTTCTACCAATGCGGTTAATGACATAACAAGCAATGCAGCAACAAGCAATGCTACAACAAGCAAGAAAGCAACAACTAAGCTCACTACCCAAGACGCAGTAAATAATCTAAGTAATTTCTATAGTGATAGTGATAAGAGTAGCAACACTAGTAGCAATATCAGCAACAATGCTAGTAACAACGCAGACAACTTAACCAGTGATGCCCAAACTTGTGCTATAGCGCAAGCTAACTATCAAGCCTTAACGCATAACATAGCTAGCACTGAACGAGCACAAGCCCTTGTCACCCAAAAGCAAGAACAAGCTGCGCATATTCCTGAAGTAGATCTCGATTCTCAATCTTCAGTTCTTGCTGCGGCTAATCAAGCAGAACAATCAGCCCAAGCAGCACAAGAAGTTACGCAAGCGACTAAAACTTTAGCCGCAGTAGCAAAAGTGCACAGCCTTGCAGCCGAACTTGCTTCGCAAGCAGCAGATGCGGGCATTAGTATCCAAGATACTAATCCGGTAACTATGCAGCAAGGTGAAGAGAAAAAAGCTGCTAAACAATTAGCTAAATTTAACCAAGCTGTTAGAGAAGAACAAGAACTACCTGATCTAAGCATGCCTGCGTTTGTAATTAGTCAAAATGACTATTTACAGACTGAGGTAATCTCTGGAGTTCAAAGCAATATAGGTCAAGTTAATACAGATCAAAACACTACAGTTAATAGTTTAGATACGGTCGATAGCACTGCTCACTCTTCAAATCCGGCTAGCTCTGTTAGTTATACCAAAGACTCTAGTTCAATCGATGATAATTATGTAACTAACAAAGCTAACGCTTCTCAAGTTGCTAGTACTTCTAGTGCACCAAGCACTACAGACGAGTTTAGTGTTACTAACGCATCTAATACTAGCTATAAAGTAGGTATTACTAACAAGGCTGAGGTTACTAATGCATCTAATGTTACTGATGAGGCTAGCATTACTAATGCACCTAGCGTTATTAACGAGGCTAGAGGAGATATAGGTTCTACTGTTGATCACGATACTGTAAACTCTACTAACAATTCAGTACCACAAATCACGGCTAATCCGGATGAGTATATTTTTGCTCCTGATCCAGAACGTCTAGCTAAAAAAGTAGCCCAAGCGCAAGCTGAAATCACTAAAGCGCAACTAGCTAAATACCAAGGACAATATGTTGCAGAACATACTCCGCATAGCTTTGTCGCTTTTGATGAAGAGAGTCATGTAAGTAATGTAGACTTATCTGCTGCTGATGAACAAGCTTTAGCCTCTGAGTTAATGACTAGTGATGCTCTAGTAACTCCACAGATAGATTTACCAATCTCAATTCAAGAGGAAACATCAGTAAACTCTACAACAGATATTTCTGAGCCTGTAGTTAGCGTTGAGAATACTGCAGAAAATACAGCTGGAAATACTATAGGGAATTCAGCCGAGAACACTATTGGAACTAAAGCAGGATCTACAGTTGATCCTACAGTAAGTAGTTCTATTGTTACCTTTGTTACCACTGAAAAAAGTGTAAAAACAGAGCCGTTAGCATCAAGATTATTAGCAACCACTGCTGTAAATCAAACTAACTCTCGTTCTGCTAATTCTCGTTCTACTGTACCTAGTTCAGATTACTCTAATAGCCCGAGCATGAATAATTGGCAACCAATTAGCACTTGGGAGCCTGATGATTATCAAAGCCTAAGTTGTCCTGCTGCAGTACCGATTTTTGTTAATCCACAATTACAAAGTGGAGCAACAATTAATCCTTTAAAACAGACAGCAACGCAACCTACGGATTTTGATTCATTTAACTATGAGGCTTACTTTGCGCAGTATAGTCATAGTGATAAATTAAATCCTCATACTTATCAAGCTCAACGTAAGATCTCACGTTTAGGTCGTCACAGCGCCCAGCACAATCACCTTTCTGTGCCTTCAGCTGTGCGTCCTACTGCAAGTTCAGCAGGGCAATCTTCTGCTGTGCTGTCTTCAGCTATGCAGTCTTCTACTGTAAATCCTACGGTGCAATCTTCTACACACCCAACTGTAGTAGCTGAGACGCAAAGCAATAACCCTCAAGACAACTCAACGCTAACTCATAGTCAAAACTTTGAGGCTACTAACTATAAACCAGCTCTAAGCAATACTACACTTGCAGCTATTTTCCCAGCAAGTGAGTTTGCTCGAGCTACAACTAAAGAAACTAAGGTTGCTCTTAGTCCTTATAATAATTTTCCGCTCGCAACGGACAATCCTTTAAACTTAGTTAAAATCACGGAAAAACAACTACGTTTATCGCAACATAAACAAAAATTAAAAAGTAAATCTTAAAAAAATTAATCATCATAATGAGCTAGCAAGTAGGCTTAGTTACTTAACGACTATAGTTAGCTATATGTAGTTACCTCTACTTATTGACTGCTATCTTTATATATTTAGTTAACTGTTGTAGGTTAACTGTTGTTAGGTTAGCTATAGTTCGTTAGATTCGATATAGTTAGCTATAGTTGGTTATAGCCTGCTATATCCTCTCTATAGTCATGTAATAAGCTTTACCAGCTGGTAGACTTGAGTAACTAAAGCTTACTTGCATGCTCTTCTTTACGGAATCTTTTTAAAATGAGCGAAAATTTATTTAATTTAGTTTCAAACTATGATCCAGCCGGTGACCAAGTAAATGCTATTAGTGAAGTAGCTTCTTGGTTAAATGACGGTGTAAGAGATATGACGATCCACGGGGTAACAGGTTCAGGTAAAACCTTTACCATGGCAAATATTATTAATCGTGTAAATCGTCCATCAATTATTTATAGTCCAAATAAAATCCTTGCTTATCAACTCTACGAAGAGTTAAAAACTTTCTTCCCTCATAACGAAGTGCACTACTTCGTTTCAACCTTCGATCTTTATCGTCCAGAGTTTGTGAAGTATGGTGAGTTTCATACTAAACAATCGATTACTAATGAGATCCTAGAGCAAATGGTGCTAGATGCAACTACGGCATTATCTTCAGGTCGTCGTGATGTAATTATTGTTACGAGTTCTTCATGTCTGTTTGGGACAGGTGCCCCAGATATGTATAAAAAGTCAACAATTGACTTAAGCATTAAAGAACCTCTTTCTATGGAAGAGATTATTCCTAAGTTAGAGCATGCAGGCTATCGCATTACTTCAGAGCGTCTTGCACGTGGACTTTACCGCATGAGTGAGAATAAGATGTACATCTGTTCGAATGCTTATGAAGATTGCCTAAAAATCTGGGAATTACGTTTTGACGCAGAACACTATTTAGAGCGCATTGACTTTAAAACTCGTGATATAAAAACGGGAAAAATCCTCGAAACACAAAACCGCCTCGAAACTGGACACATCTATCCGGCAACTCGTTATACTCAAGACTATTACAATGCCGAAGAAATGAACATCATTGCGGAAAAAATGCACGAAGAAGCTAAACAACAACGCAATGTCTTACGTCCAGAACTCTACGAACTCTTAGTGCAACGTCTCGAAGATGATATTAATGAGTTAAAAACAGACGGTTACTGTAACGGGATTGAAAACTATGCGTGGTACTTCAATCGTCAGAACATGCATCGCAAATATACTCCAGACGATTATGAGAACATGCGTCCATCAACCTTATTGTCGTATCTGCATAAAGATACCGTAATGTTTATTGATGAGTCGCACTTAGCGCTTGGACAAATCCGCGGAGCAGCTTCAGCTGACTTTAGTCGTAAAAAAGACTTAATTTCAAATGGTATTCGTTTACCATCTTGTGTAATTAACCGTCCTTTAAAAGAACATGAAGTACGTGAGTTTGGGTTTCAGACCGTATATGTTTCGGCAACTCCACGTCCAGAAGAATTAGAATTCTCTCAAGGACATGTAGCACGTCTATTTATTCGTCCAACTTACTTATTAGATCCAGAAATCGAAGTAGTGTACGTTGATGAAATCGAAGAAACTTACACCCAACACGTAATCGCACAAATTAACGACACCCGCAAAAACGGCGGAGCAGTGCTTTTACGTTGTCCAGATCGTCACATTGCACAAAACTACGAGAGAATGCTGCAAGACTTAGGTTATAGAGCGAAAGTAATGCTTGCTGATACTCCAGCAACAGAACGTCGCGAACTAGTTGAACGTTTACAAGCAGCTGATAAAGAACTCGAACCTTTAGATGTAATTATTGGGGTGAACTTAATTCGTGAAGGTCTAGATATCCCACGCGTAGAAAAAGTATTAATTGTCTACGCCGATGTGGGCGGCTTCCTCAACGATACAACTTCTTTAATTCAGGTTATCGGTCGTGCGGCTCGTAATACGCGTGGTAAAGTGTTAATTTACATGCAAAACCGCAGTAAAATGACGCAACAAATCCAAGATGCAATCGACCAAACTGTAGAACGTCGTCAACTGCAAATGGATTACAACCAAAAATACAATAAAACTCCACGTACGGCGGTTGCTAACTCTTACTTAAATAGTATGATTGCTCGCTCTTACGCAGCTGACCATGAAGATCTCTTTGCTGAAGCAGAAGATCTTGGCTTTACGGTTTTACCAACTGGTAAGTTAGAAGAAACCTCGATCGAAGTTGCACGTCGTAATGCTTTAAACCAAGCACGTAAAGAAGCTGCTTTACAAACTCTACGTCAACTAGAAAAAGAAATCGCAGCTCAAGAAGATGCGCAAGCGCAAGCCCGAGGCTTAACCCCTAAAACCCCAACGCGTCGTCGTGGTACACCACTGTTCCCTGTAAAAGATCAAGCAGAACAAGCAGAGCAAACTCCACAAGCTGCAGAAACGACTGGTACAACCAAGGCAAAAGCAAAAAGTAGTACACTTGGAGCTAACCAGAGCCAAGAGCAGACTTCTCCTGATAGTACAGAAATCTCTGCTACCAAAAAAGCCATTGTTGGTGGGGGACGTCGTCGCCGCTAATTTATTTTATTTAACTATCTATGGTGTAATTACTTCAAGTATTAAAAGTATTACAAGCAAGTTAAATTACTAATATCAACATAGCAATATAAACCTAGCCCTAGCGATCTTTATGTAACATAACACCAAAGATTACTAGGGCTCTTTTTTACTAAAACCAAGGAGCAACTTCTATGCCGCAAGATTGGCAAAAAACGCTCGCTAACCTCGCTAGTAAAAATAAAGTTAGTAATAAACTAACTGTAGATGCAGATCTTAAAGCTAAGCTTAAGAGCTTAGTCAGCGATTCTGCTCCAGAACCTACTCCTACGAGTCAGCCAAAGAAAAAACAAAAATTCTTTGCTCCCTCAAGCGCAAATAATACCAGTGCTAGCAATGCACCTATGAGTGCAAACCAGCAAGTAAATACTAATCACCAAGCAGCATCAGCTAGCACCTCAGATCCAAAACAACCAAATTCAAAACCCAACCAGAGTAATACTTCCCTAGCGAGCAGTAAAAATAAAAACCGTAAAGCCCAAGCTTTAGGCAATGATCTGTCAGCTTTAGAAGCTTTACGTCAAGATTTATCACAAGCAGAAAAAGAACGCAGCGAACCTTTACGTAAAAGTGGTTTTGGTGGTTATACATATGGAGCAAAGAAAAATAGTGGTAATGCCGCTAATAGTAGCAATGTATCTGCCTCTAGCCTCAATTCAACGAGTTCAAGTTCTATAACTAGTGCGAGCACTAATAACGCAGCTGAGAAAACAAGCAACAAACCTGTAGATAGCTCGTATAGTCACAAGTCACAAGCTAAAGCTAGCCAAGCTACAGCTCCGACGCACGAGATTAATCAAGCTCTAGCTAAAGCTTCTCCACGCTTTAAAAATACAGCTTTTGCTGAACAGTTAGGAGCGATTGTGAAGCAGCAACAAGCTGCACAACAAGCCGCAGCGCAGGAAGTACAAGAAGCAGCACAAAGTACTAGCAACCAAGCTTCTAGCTCTAAGTCGCAAGGTGATAATGCTCTAACGAATAGCAACACTACCTCAGTACGTAGCGGCGGTCTCTCTGCACCACGTGGAGCAAGTTCAACTCGCGCTACGCGTGTACCAGAGAACATTAGCTGGGAAGGAGAGGAAGAAGAAAGTGCGGTTTTACGTCAATTAGACAAACTAGCAGCACAGCGCCAAGCACAAGTTAAACAACAGCAAGAGCAGCAGCGCGCGGCAGCGCAACAGGTTGTAGCGCAAGCTCTTGCTGGTGTAAATACTACTAAACAACCATCAGAATCTAACACTCAAGCTAAAAATAAAGCTACTAAAACCTCTGCTAAACCAGAGAAAGTACGTTTTACTGTTGAACAAGAGTTAATTAAACAAGCTATTGCTAAGTTCTTGGGACAAGCTAACCTTACTCTACTCCAAGAACAAAGCCTCCTTAAAGCAACCATTAAACCTTTAACGCAAAGTCAAGAACAATTAAGTACTCTTGTAGTTGATGAGTTCTTACAAGCATTACAAATTCCAACACTTGATAGTCTTTTAGCAAGCTATCAAGCAGCTAAATTACAAGGGATAGCGGAGCATACAAATCCAGTATTACTACAATGTAAACAAGCTGCTGATCGTCTAGTCGAACTTAAAATCGCTAAACGCGCTTTAGCGAATGTAGTGCTGGATTTAGCAACACGTACCTTAGCAGCTTTAGATGCTTATGCCCAACGTCAAGCGGTAGTGCCTACGACTATTAACTACACTCCAGATCTCCCTGTTACTGAGCAAATTGATTTAATTCGTAAACTATTACAACATAATCAAGTAGTAGTGGTAGCTGGGGATACTGGTTCAGGTAAAACTACACAAATCCCTAAACTCTGTTTACAATTAGGTTATAGCCAAAAGGGTTATATTGGACATACCCAACCACGACGAATTGCAGCTTCATCAGTTGCTAATCGTATTGCTAGTGAGCTCAAAACCGAACTAGGTAATCTTGTTGGTTATAAAGTCCGTTTTAATGAACAAGTATCAGCTAATACGCACATTAAACTCATGACGGATGGGATCTTATTAGCAGAAATGCAACATGATCCACTCTTAAGCCAATATTCATGTTTAATTATTGACGAAGCACACGAACGTTCTTTAAACAATGACTTTATTCTTGGTTACTTAAAACTAATTCTTCCGCAACGTCCAGACTTAAAAGTAATTATTACTTCGGCAACAATAGATGTTAGACGTTTCTCACAACACTTTAATCATTGTCCAGTGGTCGAAGTTGCAGGTCGTACTTTCCCAGTAGAAGTACGTTATCGCCCATTAAACTTAGAGCACTTTGTCTCTGATACTTCAGCGATGGACGAAGAACAAGTAGCAGAACTCTATGCCCAAGATGCACGTCATAGTTATGGAGAGTTACAACCATCACTAGGTGCGGCTTTTGCACGTACGTTTGCAAGTAATGCAAATCCTCAAAGTCAAAAAGCAAAAGATCATACTGATAGTTTCGGACAAGCTAATCAGGTTGAACACGCTGATAAGGATAGACACACTAACAAAGCAAACGAGCAAGTAGTGTTCAAAGGCAGTTCTCATGATCATGAGACTTTTGTTGCAGCCGAAACTGAATCTACTATAGGTAGAGAAAGTGATTTTGCATCGCAGCATTATCAGAGCCAACATCCACAAAAACAACAACATCAGCAAAACCTACACAACCAACAAAACTCTCAACCTGTACGTAAGCATCAAAACCTACGCGCCGATGAGACCTTTGGTTTAAGTACGGTTAATCCTTATGCTGATGAAAATGGCATGTACGCTGCTCCACGTCGTATTAGTCGCTTAGTCCCTACAGCTCAAACTCAAAGTGCCACTACCCAAGCAAATGCTGTAGTGCATAACGCTAATAGTTCGTTTACCAAAGAACAAGTACAGGAACAAGTGCAAGCACAAGGCACTAACCAAACAACTACAGCGGCTCCTAGTTTAACAACTCTAGCAAGTGATACCGCTTTACAAGCTAACCAAGAACAGTTTGCGCAAGCAAGTTCGGCAGCAAGCTGCTATCTCGCTCGTCGTCAAGCGCGTTTAGCAGGACAAAGCTCTAGCTCACAATCAACAGCAAGCGCAGAAAATACCACAAGTGTTGCAAGCTCGGAACAAACTAATAATGTTGTTGGTAAAGAGTTAGGTGATACTGAATTAGTTGCTAAGAATCTTGTTGCTTCAGAAATTACTGGTGAGAAGTTTGCAAGTACAGAAGTTGCAGATGAAAAATTTGTAGGTGAAGAATTTGCTAGTACAAATTCACAAGCTCGTGCGCATCTTTCAGCTGAACAAGCAAGCAAAGCTAGCAACTATCACTTATTAACTGCACAAGACATACAACGTATTGCTCAGCAAGACTTCCAAGCAGAAAGCTATGATCTTGCTGCAGATAAAAGTCCGGAGGCGCGACGTCAACGTGCAATGCAACGTTACGGTAATTCATATAAAGACGCTGCGGCTTTTGCGGCATATCGTCGCTATGCTGATGATGAAGATAGTGCCTTAGATTTATATCAAGGGGTTATTGCAGCTACTGAAGAATTATTCCAAGAAGGACATGGGGATATCCTTGTCTTCTTATCAGGTGAACGCGAAATCCGTGATGTAGCTAATGAGCTAACTCATCACTATACACACGTAAACCACCGTTATCCACAATTACGCATTCTGCCGTTATACTCACGTTTAAGTTCGGCGGAACAACAACTAATCTTTAAACCTGACGGCAACTTACGAATTATCCTTGCTACTAACATCGCTGAAACTTCTTTAACCGTACCAGGCATTAAATACGTAATCGATGCTGGTACAGCACGTATTTCACGTTACAACTATAAAACGCAAGTTCAAGGTCTACCAATCGAACCGATCTCTCAAGCTTCGGCAAACCAACGTAAAGGTCGTTGTGGTCGTACTAGTCCAGGCATTTGTATTCGTTTATATAGTGAAGAAGACTTTGCCAATCGTCCAGAGTTTACTGATCCGGAAATTAAACGTACCAATCTTTCAGCAGTAATCTTAAAAATGCTCAGTCTCAATTTACCTAACATTGCAGACTTCCCATTCTTAGATGCTCCTGATAATTCATATATCCGTAATGGGTTAAAACTACTTGAACAGTTACAAGCAATTAAAGTAACACCGCAAGGCTATGCTATTACTAAAATCGGACGTCAACTAGCAGATTTACCAGTTGACCCGCGCTTAGGACGTATGATCCTTGAAGCAAGTAATCTCGGTTCATTACAAGAAATGCTAATCCTTGCTGCGGGCATGACCATTGTTGATGTCCGTGAAACACCACAAGGTAAGGCAGCGCAAGCGCAGCAAATGCATGCTGAGTATCGTGACAAGAACTCAGATTTCTCCACCTTATTAAATTTATGGAATTACTTATTCCAAGAAAAACTTTCAAATACTCAATTCCGTAAATTATGTAAGAAACGTTATCTGAACTACTTACGCGTACGTGAGTGGCAAGATTTATATCAGCAACTTAAACAAATTGCAATGCAACTCAAGCTCCGCTTTAATCAATTACCTGCTACTTATCCAGAAATCCATAAAGCTATGATCCCAGGTCTACTAGATCATATTGCGCAAATTGATTCGAGTGATAAGATGCAATATAAAGGAGCGCGCGGACGGGTATTTAAATTCTTTAATACCTCAGCTCTTTATAAACAACGTCAGCATTGGGTAATGGTAAGTGAATTAATTCACTTAAATAATACCTACGCTATGCGCGGAGCTGTAATTGAACCACAATGGGTAGAACCATATGCGCGTCACTTACTTAAATACGCTTATCAACAACCTCATTGGTCGGCTAAGCGTGGAGAAGTGTGTGCCTATATGAGTGCAAACTTATTTGGTTTAACCATTGTGGACAAACGGTTAGTGAGTTATGGCAAAATTGATCCTGCAGTATCGCGCGAGATCTTTATTCGTCAAGCTTTAGTTGAACAGCATTGGGATCAAGAATATGAGTTCTATATTCACAACAATACCGTACTAGCGCAAGCTTTAAAAATAGAAGAGCAACAACGTAAACGCGGTATTGTAATTAGTGAAGAAGACTTAGCTACTTGGTATAGTCAGCGTATTCCAGCACACGTACGTGATAATGTAAGTTTTGCGCAATGGTGGGAAGAAAAATCACGTCAAGAACCGCATTACTTAGATATAGATTACGAACACTTACTTGATAAAGAACAAACCTTAACTAGTTTCCCAGAGTATATTTCCGATGGTAATTATCAACTCAAACTCAACTATTTATTTGAGCCTGAGTCTCCATGGGATGGAGTTAATGTGCTTGTTCCGATTCAATATCTCCAAGCTCTAGACTATCGCCTCTATCAATGGCATATTGCTAATTATCGTCAAGAGTTAGTAGAAACCTTAATTCGTAATTTACCTAAAAATCTACGTAAACAATTAATCCCTGCTCCGGATTATGCTCGTGTGTTCTGTCAACGCATTGAAAGTGTGCTTATGGATAAAGGTAAGGTGTTAAGTTTCTACCAAGTATTAGCCCATACATTTAAACAAATTAACGGTAGTTTAATCGAAGCTAATGCATGGCAAGAAGCTGCCGCTAATTTACCAGCACACCTAACCGTGCACTTTAAATTACTAGATCTTGAAGGGCAAGTAATGGCAGAAAGCAATGATCTGTTACAACTGCAACAAGATTACGCACGCACGAGTCAAGAGTTAGTTAATCAAAAAAGTAAGCAAGATTTAGCTAAAGCGAAAATCTATACTGATTTTAACTTTAGTGAGTTTGGCAAAATGCAACAAGTGAAAAAAGGTGGCGTGCTCTTAGATAGCTACCCAGCATTAATGCCAATTCTTAGCTTACCAAACGATAAACAAAAACTCCTCGCTCCACGTCTGCAAAACCTGCAACAAGAACTAGGTAATGCAGACCTTGCGCAAAATCATATTGCAGCTGGGGTAATTATTCAGAACTTAGCTACTGCGGATGAACAAGCACGAGTAATGCATGTGGGGATGCGTGACTTACTTTTACTTAATAGTCATAACCCAATTAAGTACTTACAAGAAAAACTACCAAACCGTGCGAAGTTAGCTATGTACTTTAGTGGGAATGTAAGTCAAATTATTGCTGAATGTATTCTAGCTGCCGCTGATGACATTATGCAAGAGTACCAAGCGCAAGCGCAGGCTTATGCTCAAGGGCAAGAAGCTAATAGAGCTAAAGTGCAAAGACAAGAGGATAATATCAACCCGCAAACTATGATTTGGAATCAGCATTATTATCAGTTTATGCTTGATAAAATGCGGGCTAATATTAATGACGCGACCTATAAAGTAGCACAATTAGTTGAGCAAATCTTAGTACTAGCTAATCAAGTGCACAAAGCTCTGAAAAAACAAAAAGATCTGGAACTGGTTTTTGCGACCAATGATATGAAGCAACAAGTTGCAGCGCTGACGCGCCCTGACTTTGTAGCCGAACATAGCGTTAGTCAATTAAGCCAAGTTCCAAGATACTTAGAAGCTACGCTCTATCGTTTAGAACGGATGGGACAAAACCCTGCTCTAGACCAAAAACGGCAAGAAGAAGTTAATGAGTGGGAAGAAGTTTACCAACAGTTAAAAGCTAACTGGCCAAGCTATCAAGATCCAGCACCATTAACTGAATTATTCTTTATGTTACAAGAGTTACGAGTAAGTCTCTTTGCGCAAACCTTAGGTTCGCGCATTCCAATTTCCTCTAAACGCATTGCACAATATGTAGAGCAACTTAAGCAGCAGGTTCTCTAGAAACAAACGAGTTTTCAAGTGATTACTAAATATTAGCGCACATAACTCAAACTACACAACGTGCTCATATTTTATTTCAGGTAAGATAAAACTCGGTTATAATCAGAGACCATTTTTACATGTACATAACCAAGGAGAAGAACATGGTGAAAAAAGTTGCAGTCTTCTTAACCGCAAATTTTGAAACAGTTGAAGCTTTAGCGCCAATCGATTTAATGCGTCGTGCAGGCATTGAAGTTACTACTATTTCTTTAGATCAAACTTTAAGTGTAACTTCACACCAACAAGTTACAGTGCAAGCTGATAAAATGCCCAAGCAAGTACAAGTGCAAGAGTTTGACGCTTTATTCTTACCAGGTGGAGGCTTAGATGAAAGTAAGTATTTTGCTCAAGCGGAAACTATCAAGTTCTTTGCTCAAGACAAAAACAAGGTTCTCGCAGCTATTTGTATGGCTCCGACTGTGCTAGCGCGCTTAGATCTTCTTACTGGTAAACAAGGAACTTGTTACCCAGCAATGCAAGAACACTTTACAGCGCACCAAGTAGAGTTTAAAGCTACTAATGCTGTATACTTAGATGAGGAGAAAATCCTCTTAGGACGTGCATGTGGTGCAGCTTTTGATTTTGGCTTAAAATTAGTTGAAGTAGTTACCGATAAAGCTACTGCTCAACGCGTAGCCGAAGCTATTGTTTACCAATCTTAGGAAAGCTTAAGCCAAATTAGCTCTTACGCAAATCTTGCTCAGATCTAACCCAGATCTCACTTAGATCTTATGCAAATTTTGCACAAATCTTACTCGTAATCTCATTAAGAGTAAAAGCAAAATCCTTAAAATAAGATCTTAAACGTAAAATCCCCTTTAGCGCTCAGACTAAAGGGGATTTTTTTGGCACAAAAATGAGCCCAAGGATCAATCGACCCTTGGGCTAAAACTATATTTCTATACGAGAAAACTCACGATTCACTTATACAAGTTAGTTGTGAATGAATGCTTTATATCTATGTGCTAAGTGATCTTAATTACCTCATCTTATTTCTTCTTTCTGCTACTAGTTTTTAGTAGTTGCAGATTGTAGTTTAACTTTTGAAGATGGAGAACCTTGTTGACAGCTTTGCGTGAATTGACGCGCGTCAGCAGAGTTCATACCGTATTTCGCAATGATTTGTTGCGGAGATATAGAAGTTTGGTCTTTCTTCGATACACGATATTTATTCAGTAATGGTTGTACTGAGTCAATACATGTAGCTAAAGAGTTAGACTCGCTTGTAGTGCTTACTACGCTTAGAGTACTACTTGTGTAGTTATCTTTCGCATCTTCAGCAGCTTGTTGCGCTTCTTCTGCATCTTTAATTACGGTTACTTCACCTTTATCATCAACTGATACCGTACCAGAAGCTAAAGCATTTGAACGCTCAACGTCGTTAGTTGTTTCGTAACCGAAGAATTCAGTATTGATAATTCCTTCAGTACATGAAGCATCTAATGATTGTTCTGAGTTTGTATAGTTAGATGAACTTGAAGAATCTAAGACATCTTGGATATAAGATTTCTCCGTCACATTGATATTTGGATTATTAGGGTAAGTTTCACCGTAAGTACTATTCACGATTTGTGGGAAGTACTTATCTCTTACTGTAATATTCGTAGCTTCAGCTACAGAGCCATCGAAGATAATGGTGTTGGTTGTAGTGTCAAGGTCTAAGTTATCGCTTGATAATTTAGTACCTGTGAATCTCATACCACCATCAGTTGCATTACCTACAATATTCACCGCTGATAAGTTAGAGTTTTCCGCAACGATATTAGCCGCATTTAAGGCAATAGTTGCATTAGGTACTGAAGTTAAGTTACTACCGTCATTGTTAAGTTGCCAGTAGCTGCTACAGTTACGTTACCATTGTTAGCAGTAATGTTCGAACTAGAAACAGTCATTGTACCAATACCGTTTACACTTGCAGTAGCACCAGTAATGTTCGCGTTGTCTAGAGTTACATTCGCACCTGCAATTGAAGTGTTTTCTGTACCAGTTATATTTGTACCGTTTAAGTTAACATCATCAGTCGCAGAAACAGTTGCGTTACCGTTAGTATCAGTAATGTTCGAGTTCGAACCATTTACAGCACCATTAGTAGCGTTAACATCAGCTTCTTTACCAGTTACGTTAGTGTTATCTAAAGTAACGTTGCTACCTTTGATTGATGTGTTCTCAGTACCAGTTACATTCGTACCGTTTAAGTTTACATCATCAGTCGCAGTTACTGTAGCGTTACCGTTAGTTGCTGTAATATTAGTGTTATTAGCATTTACAGAACCATTAGTAGCGTTAACAACAGATTCTTGACCTGATACGTTTACGTTATCAAGAGTTACGTTACTACCTGTTACATTAGCTGTACCGTTTGCCGCTGATACATTTGTGCCGTTTCGAGTTAAGTTCTCTTTCGCAGCTACAGTTGCATCACCGTCAGTTGCAGTTACGTTAGTGTTGTTAGCTGTTAATGAACCATTAGTTGCATTAACTACAGCATCTTGACCAGATACATTTACGTTATCTAGAGATACATTACCACCAGTTACGTTAGCTGTACCGTTTGCCGCTGATACGTTTGTACCATTTAAGGTAGCGTTACCAGCTGCAGCTACAGATGCATTACCATCAGTCGCAGTAATGTTTGTGTTGTTCGCTGTTAAGTTACCTTTAGTAGCGTTAACTACAGCTTCTTCCGCTGAAATGTTTACGTTATCTAAAGATACGTTGCCACCAGTTACGTTTGCTGTACCGTTTGCTGCTGAAACGTTAGTACCGTTTAGAGTTAAGTTCTCTGTAGCAGCTACAGTTGCATTACCATCAGTAGCAGTTAAATTCGTGTTAGTTGCACTTAATGAACCATTAGTTGCATTAACTACAACATCAACACCAGTTACGTTTACGTTTTCTAAGCTTACGTTACCAGCAGTAATGTTAGATGTACCATCTTTACCTGCAGTTACATTTGTACCATTTAAGGTTACATTGTCTTTAGCAGCGATGTTTACACTACCATCTTGAGCTGTAGCACATAAGTTAGTGTTGTTCGCAGTAAACGAACCATTGGTTGCATTAATACTTACATTAGTACCGCTTACATTTGAGTTATTTAGGGAGTACTAGGCTTTAAATTGGCGAATTTTAGCCAAACAAACTCATAGATAGATCCACATATTTCATATTATTGGCAAGAAAAAAGTTATTTCTTGCTAACTATCGTTAGTAGTTAACTAGAAATAACTTTTCATTTTTATAGCAAAACTAACATTTTACTCTTAACTCGAGTACGAAAATGCAAAGATAAAAATCACATAGCAAGCGTGAAATTTGTTGATTTACCGCACTTTCTGGTAATAACCTGCACCATCTAAGCTCTGAGTGCGTAAGTATAAATGTTGTACCTAATATTTAAGCAAAACTACTAATAAGATAGCTTGCTATTTATCAAGAGCTTTTTGGTTTTATATCAAGAGATAAAGCTATACAAATTTATAGCGTTTGTAATACAGTTTGCTATACCGTTTGTTATATTATTTACCGCAAGCAAACACTTACACCTCATATATTGAGATTTGCCTTGCGTTGAGTAAATATAACTTAACACTAGTTGTCTTATTCTTTATTTTCTAGAGAAGCACTTGTACCTTTCTTACGACGAGGCTTTTTAGCAAAAGGATCTGGCTGTCCCCTAAGTTTGGCAAGAATGCTGATTTGACTCTTTGATAAAGCATTTTCCACTTCAAGTTTAGCAATTAGTTCCGGACGACGCTCTAAAGTACGAACTAGAGCTTGTTCTTGTCTCCAAAGTTCTATATTTTTATGATGCCCTGATAATAGAACTTCCGGTACAGGAATCCCTTGATAAACTTCAGGACGTGTATAATGCGGGCAATCTAATAAACCGGTAGCAAAACTATCTTGCTCTGCTGATTCTTTAGTATGTAGGGCTTCTGGGATATGACGAATAATAGCATCAATCATCATCATCGCTCCTAGCTCACCACCGGTAAGCACAAAATCCCCTAATGACCATTCTTGATCAGCATGCAAGTCAATAAAACGCTGATCAACTCCTTCGTAACGTCCACAGATAAAAATATAATTACAATCAGGTTGCGCTAATTCTACACTTGCTTGATGATTAAATACTTTACCTTGAGGGGAAAGGAAGATTGTTTTTACCGGTAAGCCTTTTGTAGCGGCAATTTGTTTTGCATGCAATAGGGCTTTTTCTAAAGGCTCAATTTTCATTAGCATGCCAGGTCCACCACCGAACGGACGTTCATCAACAGTTTTATGTTTATCTGTCGTGTAATCCCGCAGATTGAACGTCTCTAATTCATATAGACCAGCCTGTAATGCTTGCTTGGTAATACCCCATTCGCTAATGGCTTTAAACATTTCAGGAAAAATGGTTAATACCCCAAACCATTTTTGACTCATACCATATCCTTAAAACGTACAAGAAACGCCGTTGCTAACAACGGCGTTTACTTGTTTTTATTTATGATTTTTATTTTCTTAACGCTAAGTACAAGCTAATAATTTATTTGCTTTGGCTAATTAGCAAACTCACTATTGTAACTTATTCGTAAACTAATTAGCTTTAACTAACTTAGCGATTACTTAGCTTTATTGGCTTGCGCTGCTGCCGTATTCGTTAATAAGAACTCTTTTAAACGTGCATAGTCAGCAGGGAAGTTCTCACTTAATAACGGTAATTGTTGGTGATAAGCTAAAGCTTCTGGTAAACCAATATCTCTACCTAGTACTTTTTCTACCTCAGCTTTAAACTTAGCAGGATGAGCAGTACCTAAGAATACCCCAACTTGTCCAGGTTGTAAAGCATCAGCTAGGACGCGGAAACCCACAGCTCCATGAGGTTCTGATACATAACCTAACTTATCTAATTCCAGAATCGTTTGTACGGTTGTGGCATCTGATACCGGAGCTGAGAATAAGTCTGCGTGCAAATCCCAACCTTTAACTTTAAAGAGCTCTTCAATACGCGGCCAATTGTTTGGACGAGAAACGTCCATAGCATTCGAAAGAGTTGCTCTTGTTTGTTGCGGCTCCCAATTACCTGAAGCAAGGTAACGCGGTACTGTATCATTAGCATTTGTTGCGGCAATAAACTTAGCAACTGGCAAGCCCATAGCTTTAGCTAATAAACCTGCAGTTAAGTTACCAAAGTTACCTGATGGCACACTTACTACCACTTGTTTATCACGTGGTAAACGCGCATAAGCTTCAAAGTAATAAGTAATTTGCGCTAAAAGGCGACTAATGTTAATTGAGTTGGCTGAGTTTAAGCCAATAGCTTCACGTAATTCAGCATCATCAAACGCTTGTTTTACTAAAGCCTGACAAGCATCAAAGTCCCCATCAATGGCAATAGTTTTAATGTTTTGCCCCAATGTACAGAAGAGTTTTTCTTGTAATTCAGAAATACGACCTTTAGGGTAAAGTACTACTACTTCAATGTTTGGAATTTTATAAAAAGCATGAGCTACTGCTGCTCCAGTATCACCGGAAGTTGCGGTTAAAATAGTGATTTTCTTTTCTTTAGCCAGTAAACGTAATACTTGACTCATAAAACGTCCACCAAAGTCTTTAAAGGCTAAGGTTGGACCATGGAATAATTCAAGCGTCCAAATATTATCGCTTACTTGTACTACTGGTGCTGGGAAATTAAAAGCATTAGTTGCTAGCTCTTTAACTTCCTCTTGACTAAATTCATCACCAATAAATGCCCCTAAGATTTTAGCGGCACGCTCTACAAAAGGTAAAGCAAGAAGTTCGTTGATTTCTTGTTCCGTAAAACTTGGAATAGTTGCCGGAAAGAATAAACCTTGATCCTTACCTAAACCTTGTAATACAGCTTGTTTAAAAGAAACTACTTGCTCTGGATGTTTAATATTATATAACTGCATACTTGCACCTAAATTTACAGTGTGCGAGAAAATTGAGAATTCAAATAAGTATTGATCGTTAGTACTAGTAATTACTAGTAACTAGCAACATTAACTAGCAAACTTATTAGTGAGTAATACTGACTAATTAACAAGCATTAGTATATTGTTATTTGCATTAACTAGACTTAAACATTACTTACTTGTTACTAGCTTCAACGGTACTTAAACGTTATTAATGGTAATTACATTAGCTAGACTTAACCATGACTAGATAATAATTAAATTAGCTAAACTTAATCATTACTTAAGAGAGAAAGAGAATAGCTTTTACTCTACTTAAACATTACTAGATGTTAATAAAAGTTAGCTAACATTAATTAAAGTTACCTAGACTTAAGTGTTGGTTAAACTTAAGTATTAGTTTGACTTTAACATTTGCTAGACTTAAGCATGGGCATCCTGTTGCGTAGCAATAAACGCTGTTAACTCTTCCATACTTAAAGCACGAGCTCCACGTTTATCTACTTTACAAATATGCACAAAACCTTGCTCATTTTGTAAGTACACTTGCTTAAAGGTTGTAACTAATTGCTCAGCTGTATCTTGATCTGACGCTAGAGCATAAAACGTTGGACCTGAACCACTAATCCCACAAGCAAGAGCTCCAGCTTGATATAAAGCTTGGCGTAATACTTGGTGGTTTGGTAATAAGGTTTCACGATAAGGTTCTGCTACTACGTCATGTAAGCAGCCCACAGCTAAAGCTAAATCATTACTATAGAGCGCGGATACAAAATTTCCCATGAGAGCTGTTTGTTGAATAATCTGCGCACGTGAGTAATGATCAGGCAAGATTTTACGTGCATCTTCAGTACGTACTACCGTACCTGGATAAGCTAGTACAAAATACAGTTCCCCAAAAGCATTATCTAACGGTAAGCTTAAGGTTAATTGTGGTTGTTCGCTGTTGCCTAAAGTTTTTACAGGGCTAGGCTCTGCTTGTGAATAACGCGCATAGCTTGCTGGAAACATAAGTTGCAAACCACCTAAGTAAGATGGAGCAACATTATCATAGTGCGCTGAACCTGATACCGAACCTTCGAGTTGACCCATGAATAGAAGCATTTGATTCTGACTAAGAGGATAGTCGTGGTATTGGTTTAGTGCTACTAAGGTAGCAACTACTGACGCCGATGATGAACCTAAACCAGAACCTACAGGCATGGCTTTATACAGAGTTAAAGTTAAAGGTTTTACGCTTTTACCTTGTTGCTCTAGAGCTTGTTTAAACAGATCATAAGCTTTAATTACTAAGTTCTTTTTTAAATCAGGACTTAGTTTATGAATAAATAGGCCTTTACCTTGGAACGCTAAAGCTGGTTCACCTTGAGCAGCAAGATTAGTTAAACCAGCTTGCTCATGATAAGCATCCACAGCTACTACGTCGCCAAGAAGTTGTCCACTTACTGGGGATAAAGCTAGCCCCAGTAAGTCAAAACCTACACTTAAATTTGCACTAGTTGCTGGTGCAAAAATTGCTAATTGATGTTGTTGAGGTTGTTGATATTGACTCATAAGCAATCCTTAACGTACACCACCATAGCTTTGTAAAGTACGTAAGATGTCTGAAAAAATACCAGCGGCTGTTACATCATTACCTGCACCATAACCTCTTAATAAAAGCGGAATTGGGTTGTAGTAACGTGTATAAAAGGCTAAAGCATTTTCCCCACCTTTTACTTTAAAGAGTGGATGTTCGGTACCAACTTCCATAATACGTACGCGACATACGTTACCGTCGATTTCACCCACATAACGCATTACTTTACCTGCAGCTTTACAAGCTTCAACGCGCGCACTAAACTCTGCGTCTAATTGCGGTAAAGCACGCATAAATTCTTCAGTATTTAAGCCTTGGGCAAAGCCATCTGGAAGAACAGGTTCAACTTTAATGTCGCTAAGTTCTAATTGTAAACCAGCTTCGCGCGCTAGGATTAACAGTTTACGCGCTACGTCTTGTCCTGATAAGTCATCACGTGGATCTGGTTCTGTAAATCCTTTATCACGTGCCATTTTGGTAACTTCGGATAAAGTTTTACCTGTTTCTAGTTCACCAAAAATATAACTTAATGAACCAGAAAGAATGCCGTTAAACTTCTCGATTTCATCGCCAGCTGCGATTAGGTTTTGTAAGTTTTCGATTACTGGTAAGCCTGCGCCAACGTTTGTTTCATACATTAAGCGACGTTGTTCACGTTGGGCAACGTTACGCATTTGTTGGTAGTAAGCATATGAAGAAGTATTAGCTTTTTTATTTGGCGTTACGATATTAAAGCCTGCTTCGAGTAGACGTACATAACTATCGGCAATACCTTGGTTTGAAGTGCAGTCAACAAACACAGGATTAACTACGTGATCTATTTCTACGCGACGAATGAAATCTGAAAGCGTATACTCTTGCCCCTCTTCTTCGAGTTTATTGCGCCAGTTATCATCTAAGTTTAAGCCTTTAGGGTCAAGTAACCATTTACGGCTATTAGCAATACCATTAATACTAATTTCAATATTCTTTGAAGCAAGGTATTCTTTTTGGCGTAAGATCTGATTAATTAACTCACTCCCCACTCCACCTACACCAATGATATAGGCACGAATGATTTGCTTGGAATTAAAAAGCATGCGGTGAGTTGCTCTTACCGATTCAGTTACTTGCGAAGCACGAATTACGGTAGAAATTGCACGCTCTGATGAACCTTGGGCAATGGCAATAATACTTACATTTGTTTGCGCTAAAGCCGAGAAGAATTTAGCAGCAATCCCTTTCAGGTTTTTCATGTTATCACCAATTACTGAGACAATCGCTAAATCGCGTTGTACTTCAATTGGATCTAATGAGCCTTGAGCTATTTCAGTAGCAAAGGTTTTCTCTAAAGCAGCTTTACACTTATCAGCATCTTGTTCACGACAACAGAAGCCAATCGAGTATTCTGAAGATGATTGCGTAATCAAAATTAATGACACCCCTGCTTGCGATACACTATTAAAGATCTTAGCCGCAATCCCTACTTGTCCAATCATTGCCGGACCAGACACGTTGAACATGGCAATGTTGTTTAAAGCAGTTATCCCTTTAATGTGTTGTTGGTTTGGTGATAGTTGACTAGCGTCAACGATCACTGTACCAACCGCACTCGGATTATTTACATTTTTAATAAAGCATGGAATTTTAAATTGGGCAATTGGAGCCATAGTTTTAGGGTGTAAAACTTTTGCTCCAAAATAGCTTAATTCCATAGCTTCTTGATATGAAAGTTCGTTTAGTAGTAAGGCATCACTTACTAAATTTGGATCACAAGTAAATACCCCATCCACGTCTGTCCAAATCTCACAAGCACTAGCATCAATACATGCGGCTAACAAAGAAGCAGAGTAATCTGAACCATTACGACCAAGAAGCATAATTTCGTGTTCAGTATTACCAGCCGTAAAGCCTGGCATTAAGTGAATAACTTTACGCGCTAATTCTAAACGTTTAAAGTTTTCTTTAGAGGCAATTACATCAATTTCAGCTTCAAGATAATTGTTGTCTTTAGCAACAATTAATTCCCATGGCAGAATAATATCTGTTTCTAAACCTAATTGTTGTAAGTAACGCTGCATAATAAAAATCGAACAACGTTCACCTGCCGATACCACGTACGCAAATTCTTTATCACTAATACGTTTATTAATGCATAAAGCTTTTAAGCTCTCTTCTACTTCATTAAGAATTGAAGAAAGACCTAATAACCAGCCTTCACGGTTTTCTGCTTGCGCTAAACCGTCAACAATAGCGTAAACGATATCTTCAACCGCCCCTAATGATGAACGGTAAGTACCATTAGCTTGCGCTTGCCCAATCGCAGCATGTAATAAATTTGTTACTTTTGCAGGTGCTGACAATACTACGGCACAGCCTTGTTCTTCATAAGCTTGACGCACAATTTTTGCTACATTCATAAAACATGCAGCATTAGCTACAGAAGTGCCACCAAATTTTAAAACTTTCATATCTATGTCCTATTAAAGGGATGTCTGTTTTACCTTTGTAATTGCGAGGTTATTACTTAAGTACTCACGACTAAGTTATCACTTAACAACTTAGTAAGAAGTAATTGCTTAGCTGCTTAGCTAATTAGTAAAAAGTTACTTCTAATGACTTAGTAAAAAGTTATTGCTAGCAACTTTGCAAAAAGTTATTACTGAGCTACTTTATGACGTAATCGCTAAGGTTATAACGGAACAATATGTAAACTTAAGGACTAACAATAACTGTATCTAACCTTATGAAATGATTACAGAGAATATCTTAAACCTACTTTGCGAACTAAACTCGCAAGGAAATCTAAGATCCTAACTACTCAGTAGTAATCTTCACTGCATAAGTAATAGCGATACTATAAGTAATCACAAACAATTACAAACTACAAAACGAGAACAGATGTGGTAAAGCTAATTACCGACATTAATTGCAAAAACCGAGAGTAAACTTCAACTTTACGTAATGCTATAAAACATAACACTCGAAGTTAAGTCTACTTAATTCTATTATAAAGGATTAACTATAGGAAAACGTGGATATTACGCGCCTTTAGGGTTCATAAATTACAGAATTAATCAGAGCTATCTATTGGGTGATGAACCTCCTAATATATCGTTCATTTTAGAGCTGAATTTGACGCACAAAAAAAGAGCCCTTGGGGGCTCTTTCAGTATTCCTTTTTAATGATAAGTACCAGTTAGCCACCAAACTACAGTTCTTTGACTAACCAAAGTGAAAGATTATTATGTCTAATACCTAAATCTAAAACTAAATGCACTTCTAAAAACATTTAGCAGCTCTGCTTAATATTTAGATCGCCAGAAACAAATATTGAACATGAGCTAATTAGATTTATCTTAACAATCAAATAATCAATTCTTACACCACTAAAGCTAGTCGCAATAAGTGGTGGTAGTGGTAACTAAGAAGTACATTATCAATTCCTTTTTAATGTTTTATCAAATATATAAAATCTTTTTACGCAACAATTCTACCAATATTAGTAAGAACTGCTTATAACTAGATCTTAGCATAAACGACTAACCATTGCCAAGTAGTTAATAAACCTTTTATCACTACTTTTACTCAACACTAAGAAAAACAAAACAAAATAATCTTAGAAAAGGAGTGGGAGGCATGTAAAAGGGAGTATGTAAAAAGTGCACACCCCTGAGTAGCACTTCACTCCAAAAAAAAAGAGGGGCACTTCAAACATAAAATTAAGGCACGAAAAAAGCCATGTTGCGTTTATGCTGTAAAGCATAATCATAAATCAATAAAAAAGTCAATAAGGAAACAACATGGCGAACAAATTATAACACAATCACCCTCAACAATCCATAGTCCGAGAAAAATATATAAATTTTAGCTATCAATGAGCTTGAGCTGTACACCAAAAGCATCCTTAGCTATAGTGATCTCCTTATTACTCCATGAGTTATCGCTACATTTTTTCCGAGATAACTAACAGGTTATAATATAATAGAAAGTACGCCATTTTGGCAGAGCAATCTCAATAGCACCGGAAAGTTTTCCGGTTTTTTTATCTCAATTTTTAATATTAAGCTACTTAGTTGTAGGTTGAGCGTTATAAATAGTGTTTGGTTTTTATCTTTTCATAAGGCATTAGATTATCTAACCTTAAAAGAAAATAGTCTAATCAACACTCGACATTACTAACTAAGGCAAACAACTTTCTTAAATAACTTAAGTAGCATAAATGCCTTGTGCCATGTGCACAACTCATTTTACACGGAATTCCTTTTCTAAACTTATGTCGTTTTTTACACAAGTTTCTACAAAATTACAAAACTTTATTTCTGGCTCACGCAATAAACTGATCGCTAAATTAACTAATAAACCAGGATCAGTAGAAAATGCCGACTCTTTACAACAACAGATCGACTATTTAAATGCTAATAATCAATTAGATATTCATATTGCTAAAATGCTTAAAGGTGTTTTAGGCATTCGCAATATGCGAGCGCGTGATCTAATGATCCCGCGTGCGCATATTGACTACTTCTACAGTGATGATTCATTACGTGAAGTATTAAACTCAGTACTTGAATATGGTCATAGTCGTTATCCAGTTCTTACTGATGATGCTGAAGATCAAGATTCTATTGGTCTATTGTTTACTAAAGACTTACTACGTATACTTATCGACGACAAAATCGATCAAGTAAGCTTACTCGACATTAGTAAACCGATTAAAATCATCCCAGAAACCAAACACGTAACCACTCTGTTACAAGAATTCCAAAACTCGCATACACACTTAGCTTTAGTGGTAAATGAGTTTGGTGAAATTTCAGGGTTAATTACAATCGAAGATATTCTTGAAGAAATCGTGGGTGATATCTCCGACGAGTTCGATAAAGATAACCACTATATTCAACAAGTAAGTAAAACTTCGTATGATGTTTTAGCACGCACTCCGATTTATCTATTCAACCAAGCATTTCAATGTGAACTTTCTGATGATGAGTATGAAACCATTGGAGGTTATGTTTTAGGGCTTTTAGGTCACTTACCAACGCGCAATGAATCAGTAGAAATTATTCCGGATGTGCTTATTGCGCGTATTACGCAAGTAAACGAACGTCAAATTCTTAAACTACGTGTTCGTACTTCTCCAGAATACGCTCTACAACTACAAAAAGATAAAAAAGTACAAGCGCATAACGAAGTATTTAAACATGGCCTTGCTGCAGAACAAACTGCTGAAGCTTTAAAAGCTACAAATACTACTGAAACTTTAGAAGATATTGCTGCTATTGAAGAAACTATGGCAGCAGTAGAAACTATTAAAGCTCATACTCTTAAAGAAGAGCAAGTACAAGAGCAAGGGCAAACAACTCAAGAGCAAGTAGCTAAAGAAACTCAAGACAAAGCTAATGTAACAGAAGCAAGTAGCTCTTCAGCTGCGAACAGTACTACTGATGCAATTGCTCAAACTACTTCTTCAGATAAAGTAGCAGAGGAAACTACAGATTCTGAACCAGCATCTAACGCTAGCTCTACCACAAACTCTGAAGTAACAGCAAGTACAGAAAAAACTGCATATACTGAAGCAACTGAAAGTACAGAATCGACAGCAAATGCCGCAGCAACTGCAAATGCACAAGCAACTAATGCTCAAGTTGCAGCAGAAGAAAATGACTTTAGCATGCCAAGTGCTGTAAGTGATGATCAAGAAACTAATAACAACTCAACTTCATCAGCAGATAAACACGCTTAAGGAGTTGTCGTTATGATTATTAATAATTGGTCATTACGCTTTCCTCTGTTATTCTTAGCTGCTTTTACTGGCTACTTTATGTATTTAGGCTTTGCTCCTTACTACAGTAAATCAGCTTTTTATATCTGTTTATTCTTCTATATTTTCTTTCTCCAAACTAAAGCTAATGACAAGCGTGGGTCTTATTTATTACCTTATGCTTGGGATGTAGCTTTTAGTTTTGGTACTCTTTACTGGCTCACTAATGCTATTACTTACTATGGGGACTTCCCACCATGGGCAAGTATTCTCGCCTTATTTGGTTTAAGTTTAGTTTTAGGGATTAGATCAATTATTCTTGCTGCTATTTGGAATGGACGTGATCGTAACTTTGCGCTCTTACCTTTAGCTTTTTCAGGAATTACTTATCTTTGGTATAACTTAATTACTAACTTTAACTGGTTAAACTTTGGTTATGCTAATGCTAATACCCTAAGCCAAACCTTAGCACCTTTAGGTGGCGTGTACCTTGTACAGTTCTTTGAGTTTAGTGCAGTTACTTTTGTGTATGTTTTAGTGCGTAAACTGATTGTGGCTCGTCAACCTAACTCGGGTATGAGCCTGCGTCGTCAAACAATTGACCGTCAGCTACGCATTAACTTCCGTACAGATGTTATTGTGCTAGCTTTATTAACTGGTGGTTTTGCGGCAGCTCATTTTTACCCAATGCAGTTTACCAAACCAGAAGGGAAACCTATTACCGTAGCTTTAGTACAACCGAATATCGAATCGCGCGCTAAATGGGATCCGCAACAAATCCCAGCCCAAGTTGACACTTATAAGTACTTAATTCAACGCGGACAACAAGCAACAACTGAGCCGCAACTTTGGATCTTACCTGAATCTGCAGTAATGCAAATTTTTACCGGTAATCCTCAAGGACAACAAGAGCAAATCCTAAGCCATTTCTACATCTTAGTAGCCTCTTCTAATGCGGATATGTTAGTGGGTTCACTAACTGCAAGCAATGAACAAGGGCAAACTCGTTACTACAACTCAGCTCTTATGCTGTCACAAGTAGGCTTAATTAAACGTGCCGTAACTGCTAATAATCAAATCCTCCACACTCCAGAGTTAGACATTCTGGTACAAAAATACGACAAAACCACACTTGTGCCTTTTGGAGAATATTTACCATTGGGAGGATTATTAAGTCACTTACCTATTCCGTTTTTTAAAGAGTTATATGCTGCACAGTTTACAGCCGGCAATCGTAATCAAGCAAATATGCGCACGCAATATAGTCTTGCTCATACTTTAGTTTGTTACGATACACTCTTTGCGGATTTAGTGCTACGTAACGTTAATGACAATACTAATGTTTTATTAAACATTACCAACGACGTATGGTTTGGACATGTGCAAGGCCCAGATCAACACTTAAATATCGCTCGCTTCCGTTCGCTCGAAAGCCAAAGATATTCTTTACGTGATACTAATAATGGCATTACTGCCATTATTAACCCACAAGGCAAAATTACTGCTTTAGCACCACGTGATAGCGAAGAAGTATTAGTTGGACAATATTTAAACTACGTAGGAACTACTCCTTACCAAGCTTACTATCGTTGGCTGAATTTTGCTTATGCATTCACCTTTATTGCGTTATATGCTTTAATTCGCGGTGTAGTTAGCCTCTTTACACGTAATAATCGTTATGTGTAAATGAAGTGACACACCACAAGCTGAAATTTTAGTTAAACTAAATAAACTTGAAACTAAATAAACTTAAAACCCCAGAAAAGAACATTTCTTTTCTGGGGTTTTACTTATAGATAGTCTGTGATAGGCAGCAAACCTTAGTCTCCTACGGTCAGAGTCTCTTACGAATCCAGATCCCTTACGAGTCTTGAACCCTTATGAGCCTTAAACTCTTACGATCCCTAAACTACTACCAAGTAATTAGCAGACCACCACCAAAAGTATAAACATGATCACTTAAACGAGCTGCATAGTTCTTCTCATATCTAACATAGCTATGTAATGCTTCAGCAAAGAGCATAAAGTTAAAGGCATTAGCTACTTTAGTAGCTAAATCGTAGGTAGTACCTACGTAAACCTCATAAGCTTTTTTCTCTTGCTGTAAACCCGAGCTCTTATTATTCGTGATCGTATGCATATATAAAATACCACCATATGGCTCAAAACGACCAATGCGGTAATCTAAATCAACACCTGCGCCACGGTAACGGTTATACACGGTTGCCGTTTCTTCTTTGGCAAGTCCAACTTCAGCTCGTACCATTAAGTTCTCGATGGGAGAGAACTTACTCATTAATTGGTAACCGGTAGTTGGATACTTAGTGGTGTAATTAGCATATACGTGTTTTTGTGCGGCAAGTAAACTTACATAACCTTTATATTGAGGCAGGTTATAGATTAGTGCTCCAGATACTTCAGTATCGTAACGGCGTTTAATTTGTCCAGCGTCATTGGTTTGATTGCTGCGCATATCACCATATGAGACACTTACTTGTAAAGGAATATCTGCACTTAACTCCGGAGAATCATAACGTACTAAACGGTCTTGCGTATCTAAGTATGCATAAGTAATCGCACGTGATTGATTAGATAAGAACCAAGTATTAGTCCCAAAGTCACGTACGTCACCAGCACCTTGTTGGGTTGGATATAAACCTGTTGATAAAGCAACAGTTAAACGTCCAAGAGTTTTACTATCTAAATAGAAATGACCACGATCGGCACGAATAGGATTTTTACCGTGCGTCGCAGTGTAAGTTACATCACTATAAGTACCCGTACTATAGTCATAGTTCATACTACGACTATGTCTACTCATAAAAATATGCATAAAACGTACATAACCACCAACTGTTAAATCATCGTTAATGTACTGATTAAGCATAAATGAAATACGAGGACGTAAGTTCCAAGTTGGAGTTTGCGTATTACGTTCGTACGTTTGGTAGCTATTATATTGCGTAGAGTAACTATAACCAAAACGCACTTGCCAGATTGATTGTAATGAAGATTTACCATCATTCCAAGTAGTTAAGGTTACGCGTGCTTGGGTAGCGGTTGTCATAAAAGCCAATAAGCCTATACCTAATAGTAACGGTCTTACCATAAAGTATTCCTTAGTGTATATTGCAATTTGAGAGTGATTAGATCGAAAAAGAAGAATAACATTTTAGAACTAATCAGTAAGTTAACAATCTCCTAATGCTCAAACATTAGGCACCTATACAAACCTTTACAGTCTTTTCCTAACCAAACTAAAAACCAAACTGGAATAAGACTGTAAGTTAACTAACTAGGCGAACCTTAACTAAGATTTTGCGATCAAACTCTAATTAAATTCTAGATAGCTACGGTAATGTTGAACTTACGTTTAAGCTTGCTTACAATTGAACCTTTGATTAAGTTTACCAGCTAAAACTGTTTAAACAAACATCAACACTGCTTAAACAGATATCAGCACAGCTTAAACAGCCACAAGCATAGCTTAAACAGATATCAGCACCACTTAAATAAGTAGCAGAATAAGCTCAAAACAGAGCATCTTACGAGTTTTTATCAGAAATATCATTAGTTAAGTACTTAACGTTACTAACTATTATCTTCTCTGGTTGCAATGCTACTATAGTAGCAAATTTTCTATACTAGACTTAAAAATATACGAAACTCTCCCTTGAATCTCTATAAAACTTTAAAATTAGCTAAAAATTACCTCACAAAAACTAAGCCTTAAGCCCTGAGTTGCACCCTAAAAACGAAACACCACATATACCAAAATTTAGGCATCCTAAACTCCCAAAATGCATAATGACAAAGCCATTTTAGTTTTTCTTATGTAAAAAAGATTTCTTCTAATTACTTTAACAAGTTGGTTTGTCTGTCTATAAAATATGAGCGACTTGTATACTAAAGGTATTTCATTTTTATGGAATTTATCTGTTTTGATTTCAACTTACCAGATACGATTAGTAATACCTATAATATAGTTCCTTATTAATATAAAACGTATTTTGGTGACACTTCGCACGCTTTGATTTTATTGTTCAATACTAATGTAATGAAAGCTCATGTAATGTTAGAGTTTTGCATTTTGTTTTTCTGAACAACAGGTTGATTTTCAAGGACTTGTTAATATAAATATACCTAAAAACAGCGCTTTCCCATTATCTAAAATTTGCGGAATTTAGGTTAGGCATAAAAAAAGTAACTACTATTGTACATAGGAGTTACTTTACAGGTTTATATAGCCCTTTTGCAAGACTATACACATGAAATTCAAGATTAACTAATTTTGCATTAGCATAAGGTTTCCAGATTTAAATTTCCGTGAAATTAAAACCTGGCTTTAGAAGTTTAAAGATAATATCAGCAACTATAACTGACCACTTATTATTTGCTGATACTAGGCGACTCCGTAAACTTCTAAAAGAGGAAATTCGGTGACTAAAGTTTTATCGTCATAGCTTTATACTGTGTACTAATTTTTACAGCAATGTCGTGACTCACTTTAGATTTTTAATCAAGTTGCTAACTTTAATCTTTAATTGCTTCTATGTAAGTACATAATTCATGATATTCGTGCTTACATGTCTATGTGTATAGAGTTCTTGGATTAGGCTAAGCAACCATATAATTCTTGGTTAAGGCAATAGTGATTCACCACTGCCTTAACCTGTTTACTGGTAACAAGAGTTTAACTCAAGCAACAGTAGATATATTTACGGTTTAGTAGTAAATAGCTACACCTGTTGAAGCATTTTTACGATACACTTTACCGTTATAACCGAAGTTACGAGGAGCATTTACGTATTTAATCTCATCTAAACTACCCTCTAAGTATACTTTTACGGTTAATTTATCACCGTGGTAAGTATCCAAGATGTTGTACTGTGTACCTAAGTAAGTTACACGTTGTTTAGTGTGAGCGTCTAATACACGACTATTGTCATAATAGTCTTTAGTTTGTGATTTATAGATGTAACCACCGTATACCGCAAAACCTCTAGTGAATAAATCATAGTGGATTAAGTCAATACCATATGATAATTCTTTATTTTTGTAGTTCCATGAACGGTGATTTTGCGTAAAGGTTGAAATCTCTGCGCGGATACGTAAGTTATCTCTGCCTGGCATACGTACATCAGCATAGATACCGTAACCTGTGGTTTTAACTGAAGTACGATCTGAGTTTGCTTTTAAGCCACGGGTTAAAGCTGAAGATTTACGTGCAGCGTTTAAGGTAATTTTGTTATTACGGCTAAACTCATAACTTGCTGATACTTGGTAGTCATTGTCGTACTTGTACTTCCATTGACTGTCGTATGAATAAGTATCAGTTTTCTTTCTTGCAGTAGATACAGCTAATTTATATGGTTTACGTGGATCAGTAGTTAAATCATAACGTACTGAGAAGTCGTAACCAGTTAAGTACACATCTGATAATGCACTATATGGTGTATCTAAGAAGTTAGTTGAAGTACTAAAGTCGTTGTTATCCGCCGCACCAATGTTTTGGTTGCTACTACCTTGCGCTTTAAATGCAAAGGTTACTTTACCGTATTGATATGAGTTCACCCAGAATTGGATACGGTCAAACCCAGGACGGTACTCCGAGTGAGTTTTACATTTTTGGTTACCGTTTTCACTCTTATAACAATAATTCAGTTTACGTGAATCATTGAAACCTACACCATAAGCGCGTAAGATATTACCGTTGTTACGATTTGATGCCGATAAGTAATTCGCTGAATAGTTCTTATTGGTAGTAACAATTGTTGATGGGTTAAATGAGTGAGTTGCACGGATGAAGAACCCAATGTAGAAAGCAGGAGTAATCGCAGCACGTGCGTCTAAAGTTGCACGAAAACGATAACGTTGTTGATGATAATTATCTCGTTCCGTGGCGTTAGTATTATTTAAATTAATGTAACTACTTCCAGTAAGACGTTGGCTAAGCTCAGCTGATAAGCCACCTCTTAAATATGAACGACCGTCACCAGAAGATACTAAATTAACATAAGCGAATGCTGAAGTTCCAATCGTCGCTAGAACTAGAGCTAAAAGAGTCTTTTTCATAACTAATATGAGACAAATGAGTAAGTAAGCTAATGAAACTCAAACAAAAAGACCTTTTGACTGGGAACAAAAACAGTAAGAGTAATACTTTAAAGTTACTTTTAGTCACTTTAAAAGGGTCGTTAAGACTAAATCACACCTTAAAGTGGAAATAAAACAATAATGGATTGCCAGGAAAGGCAAGATAGGCTATCAGGAATGACAAATTAAGAAGGGATTCTTAGAGAGGCACTGCTGAAACTTATCTATTGTTTTAGTATGGATATTTAGGCGACATTATTTTCTAGCAAAACTTTGTTGTCATAAATATGAATTACATTTAGCTATGCTCGAGATACTTAAATATGCAAGATGCTTAATTAGGTAAGCGACTTAAATGTAATTAGATACAATTAGGTAGTAAACTGGGAGAAAACTTTCGTCAACGCAACGTAAAACTACCTAAGGGTACAAATACTGTTTCTGGTTGCCCAGCCAAAGCGGTTTTGCTAAAAGATATGCCTAAGAAAATAACCCTAGATGAGTTAAAAATTTAGAGTTGCGATAAAATTTTTAATTAAGGATCTAGAAAGTAATTATTGTTGTGGAAAGAGACAATAATTACGCTGTTCAATTAATTATCTCCTAAGTCCTTTAAATAGGTAATCGCAAGAATTAGTATTTAAACGGCTGTGAGAGAACTTTAACTTAAACAGCCAAGTTATAAACCTAGGAATAGCAAAGTGAATCAGTTGTTATTTTTTGGCAAAATTGGAAAGAGGCCAAAATGATAATCCAGACAATAATGGAACAAGATACATGAAGAGCTAAAAAAGTTACCAAGCTTTGCTCTTGGCAACAATTGTTACTGTTTTAAGTAAACAAGTAAAAAGTAACAAAAAATATATCTGGAATTACCAAGTAACTAACTAATTTTGTGCCTTTATAGTAACATAAAAAAATTGCTTGTCTAGTTATGTATTTATAACTTAAAACCGTGAGTTTACTTTCATTTCTTGCAAAAGTTACTTTTTGTTATTTAGCACCAATTATTGATTGTACAAATTAAAATATGGATATTTAACCATAAATAGCACAAGATAAAGATTTTAGACGCAAGATTTTTGCAAGCTGTAATTTATTTTTGTCAGTAGCAAAAACATACTAATACTCCATAATAAATTTTTGCTATTTGTGAACCATGACGCAATTAATCCCTAGGCTTTACATGGTTATTTAGCTATCTTTGCCATTAAGAGCGAGATTTTAGCGTGATTTTCGCTAAAATAAAATGAAAATTAACGCTAATTCCTAAAAGGTTGTCTGAAATAACAGTTTAACAATATCACTAACACCTATATCAACCACAAAGCAGCCCTTATGAGGTCTCATTTTTGTCTTTTTCATGCACTAACTTACCTTACTTATCAATAATCTCCCAGATTCATACCTAAGCCACGCTCCAGTGATGTCTCTATGCAGTCACAGCGATATCCTTACGATATACCTGTGCGCAACAGCCTAGAAACTTCATTTTCATCCCTTAAATTTACTCTATCTCATTACTTGTTTTTCCTTCATAACCACAAATCACAATTTGAACTTGAGTAAAATCGTCAATTGATAACCATAATTTACTACTTTTGCTTTAGATTGATCTGTACCTAATTTGCAGTATTATCCTCCAAGAGATGCTATTAAATTTTCGTATGTTTCTCCATTAGTTGTACCATACTCAAGAGCAATAAATTTTTGTTCTATCTTTGAGCTAACCTTTTAATCCCCCTCTAGATTACCTTTTAGACTACCCTTTCTCCTACCTTTTACCATACCTAGGCAATAATCAGAAGCATAAGATAAGTTAAAGATAGGATAGCAGTCAGTCTAAAGTCTAAAGTCTAAACAGCGCACCCACTGTTACGCCCCTCCGCTTCTCCAACTATTGCTAATACATATCACACGTCTCACAGCATTTTCTTTAGCCCATAAAAAAGATGGTCTAACGTAAGTTAAACCATCTATTCGAAAAAAGACTTAAAACGAAATATTCTTCCCTTACTTCTCCATTTCACAATAATTAAGCTAAACTTAATTACGGTAAGACTTTGTTTGTAGGTAAGTAATTTCGTTGCCTTAAAGGCAAATTGGTGATACTTAGTTCTAAGCTGGTAATTCTGTTGCGTAAAGTAGAAAGTAACTTTGTTGACTATCTTTATAGATGTCTATCTTTATAGTTAATCTTTCTAACCTTATCTAGAATTTACCTGCTTAGGCATTAAACAGGGTTAAGATTGTCGGACTTTATCGATCTAAACACTAGATCGTCTAACCTACAATTATAAGAACAGACGGAAACCTGCAGCAACTGAACGTGAGTTCATGCTGCGATTGGTGCTCCAGTTTTCTCTTTTCTCACGACTGTATAGACCTTCTAAGAAACCTTTTAAGGTTACTTTGTCGCCAGTGTAAGTATTTAAGATGTAGTACTCACCACCTGCGTAACCTTGGTAAGTTTTAGTAGTGGTGTTATAAGTTGCATATGCACGTTTATCAAGTTTAACTCCACCACCTGCATAAAGATTTAAACCTTTCACAAAAGTATCATAGTGAGTTAAATCTACTGAGAATGAAGTCACTTTAATTTTGTAGTTCCATGAACGGTGATTTTGGCTCATGGTTGAAATCGCTGTACGTAAACGTAAGTTGTTGTACTCAGGAATTGGACGTACATCTGCGTATAATTCTACACCTTCTGATTTAGTTGCAGTTTTATCACGTGTATTTGTTGCTTCAGCCGTAGATGCAGCATTTAAGTAAAAGCCGTTTTGACGGTTGAATTTATAACCAAACGATACTTGTACATCGTGGTTGTATTTGTATTTTGATGAAGATTGAGTACTGTAGATGTCACTCTTACCACGTGCATAAGAAACAGACGCTAAATATTTAGCATTAGGATCTGTAGTTAAGTCGTAACGTACAGTCCAATCGTAGTTACGTAAGTATACGTTTGATAAAGCAGTATAGAAGGTGTACACGAAGTTAGTTGCTGTACTGAAGTCATTGTTGTCAGCAGCACCCACTTCTTGGTTACCCATATTTTTTGAGTTTAGGGCTAAGGTTACACGACCGAATTTGTAACTACCAAAGTAAACTTGGAAGCGGTCGATATCTGGAGAATACTGGTTGTGGTAACGAACTTTGGTTGAACCATTATCCGTTTTATAACTCATACGTGTAGAGTTACGGAAGTTAGCATTAGTATCGCTACCGGTGTACGTGTATTGGTAATTAGTGAAACTACCATTAAAACGTGTGTAGAAACCTAAATAAGTTTCTGGGTTTAAGAATACATGACCGTCTAAGCTAAAGCGGTAACGTAATTGGTTGAACGTATAGAACTCGTCTGAACCAGCTTTACTAGGATAATAGAAACTATTATCTTGGTATTGTCCTACTACACGGAAGTCACCACCAAAACGGATTTTTGAACGACCGTCAGCAGAAGAAAAAAGATTGATATAAGCGAAAGATGAAGCGGCGACAGAACCTAATACTAAAGCTAAGAGCGTTTTTTTCATATGTATAGTTTCGAAAGTTTAAGGTCGCCCTTGCTTAGCTACATAATTACACCGTACTATTGATCAACAGGATAACCGTATTGAAAGGAAGTTTTAGATCGGAAAGAGAAGATAGGATATCTTAGAGCTAAAAATTCTTCAAAACTTGGTTATGGAATGTCGCCCAATAATACAGCTACTTCATACTAGTCTATCTCTTAAAGAGATGCAGTACCAAGCAATTATGAGAAAACTAAGGGAGACATTGAATAAAATTTCAACTCTGAGAATTACTTAAGTCTAAACAACAGAGATAAGTAACCACAGAACCTCAAACCTCCGGAATATAAACAGTGCTATTTATATTTAGTACTATTGTCTAGTACAATTACGGAGATTTGTCTTGAAAAGTGAAAGAGACTGTCCAACAAACTAACAGTGGAAAGAAAATAGTGGAAAGA
Organism: Psittacicella hinzii; assembly: GCF_003585935.1. Lineage (GTDB taxonomy): Bacteria > Pseudomonadota > Gammaproteobacteria > Enterobacterales > Psittacicellaceae > Psittacicella > Psittacicella hinzii. Next base: position 31,614 of record NZ_NRJG01000023.1, on the reverse strand, counting down.
TAGTTGTTGGGAATAAAAAAATAGGCAGTAAACTGACTATCGTTTAAGATTAATAAGAAATGAAAGAGCCCCTAAACGATGGAAAGTACAGTCAGTTGCTAGCCCTCACATTAGAGCAAATTGCTCTTACGCGCTCATTATAAACAACAAAACGAAAGTTAAGAGCAAAAAAGTACCTAAAAAACGAAAATAAATTTTAAATAGCCTTAGGTACAAAAGAAAATAGTCATTTGCATGAGCAAAATTTAAATATTACAAACAAATGAAAATTTATAAATAGGTGTTTTTATATTTAAGGTGTCATTTCTAACGAAACCTTCCTTTAAAACCAGCAAAACGCAAGATGAAAATGATATCCCCACCATCTAACAAACAATAAATGAAATTACAAATACGCAGAAATTAATATCATTTGATAGATGGGGCCTGCCATCCCCATCGCAAATTATCACCGAAGATAAAATAAGACTACTAAGAGCAATAATTAGTGATCTAACTCCTGTTACAGCCTCACACAAACCTGTCATTTCGCAACGCTTAGTTTTACACTCAATTCAGCAGTTCTTTCCTTAATCCATAGACTTTTGTCTCTATCTTACCACCAACTTTCACTAGACTTTTACTGTACATCCCCTTAGCTGTCTCTTTCAACATAGCACCTTAGTAGACCTTATAGCATAGTACCTAAGCGGTAATTTTCCAGCCTAAAGTACAGCTACCTAATCATAACCGAACCTCCTCTAAACCAAGAAAAGCTTACAAAATAATCCAGAGTAAATAATTGCTAGCAAAGCGAAAATTTATTGGTTACAAAACGCAAATTAAAACACTGCAAGTTAAGGCAGATAAACCAAAAATGATATTTCTTAATTGTATTTGAGCTACTTCATGTACGCATCAATACTGTTGGTACTATTTCTCCATTTTTGTAGCTATCAGATCTTGTATCTCTTATCCGCTTTCTCTCAACACTTCCCTACCATCTTTATCATCATTGAGCTGTACCCCAAAAATGATACATTACTTAAATAGGTTCTAACTTCCGCACCAATACACACTATGCCCTATGAGCTGTACCCCCAGAATGTTACATACTTCCAAATACCTCAACCCCATAACCATATAGGTAGCACTACAAATCCACACATCTCAAAAATCTACTTACTTCTATATTTTGTAAATATCCTAATTTTTAATCCCCCAATTGGCAGCAAAGTCACTCTTAAGCAAGTCGTAAACTTTTCACGCTCCAACTTTCTTCCACTTCCTAAGGGTATTTTCTTCACTTTCTCCTGACAAAATTAGGCGTTGCGCTAGGTTTTGCGGTAAAATAGATAGTCGCAAGATTAAAAATCCTTAAGCCATTAACTAAGTGATTTTTATTCTGCTTATTCTTTTTATTCTTAACAATTTCCTCTAACTCTGTATTTACCTTAAAAGTGCAACTATCTCGTATTTTTTAAATCTAATTTTAAAATCTAGGGATAGGTTTTGCTCATTTTGCCTAAGATGTAACTATCTTTATTCACTATCTTTATTCTTAAAATGATTTAAGGTAATACTTCAACCTTGAAATAAACATGAGTCTTAATCGACAAGTACAAAATTTACTCTATGCGCCGGATCTTTACCGCGCTATCTTAATAGAGTTAGAGTTTACGGTGAACTTTACCAACCGTTTAAACTTTAACGACCCTATTATTAACGGGATGTTCCACCTAAATCGTACTTCACGTACAGCCTTAGGTGGTGACAAATCCTTTAACCATGAAATGCTGCGCGCTTTTCGTTTACTAAGTAACGAGGCTGGTGGTAAAGCTAATGGTACAGGTTTATTAGTTTTAACTTTAAGCTCTCTTTATGCAAGCTTATTAATGGCTAATCATCAGAATCGCGATTTACGTCATTTACTCTTAATGAAAATCGTGACTTATTATGATTACTACTTAGCCGAAGTTGATCACAATAATCCATATCAATGCATTTCTGCTTTAACCCAAGAAGAAATGGATTACCTTGCAAAACAAATGCAAAATCCCCAAGCTACACGTCAAAGCATTGCTCCAAAACGTTTTGTGGCTTTACCAAGTTTTGCGTTAACTAGTGCTTTATTTAAGTACGTATACCGCTACTTACATCAAAACAACAATATCTACGATCAACAAGCTTTACTAGATATTTTTGATTTATATATGTCTAGTTTTAGTTATGTAGCCTTTACTATGGGGTTAGGAGCTTGTTATCACGCAAGCTTACGTAAACTAGGTCTTGAGTCTAAAGCTCCATTCTGGTATTTCCGCTTTGATCGTACAGATCAACAAACACGTACTTTAAACTACATTGTAGATAACTTTATTTTTGGGGAAAGTGCTTATGGCTCTCCAGATGATTTCTACAATTTAGGACGTCTATTTGCAAGTTCAGGCTTAGAGTTACATGAATTTGCAAATACGCTTGATCGTACAGGTGTAGTTGGCTGCTTCCCACGTCACGAAAGTGAAAAAGAGTTCTTTAGTGAGCAAGTAGCACGCCAAGCTGAAAGCTATCCAGAAGCATTTAACTTTATTGTTACTAGCTTAGAAAAAGCTTATGCACGTTTACTGCAAACCATGCAAGATTTACGTGCTGCACAAACGAATCCTGCAGATCGTGCAAATGAGCCATATGTAGAAACAGTTAAAGATCCAGAACTTAACTTAGATTATGTAATCGATCTAAACTCTTATGTACGCAATGAAGATAAACTTTACTTTGCGAATTACGTATATCATTTAGCTGATATCTACACCAACTGTACAGAACTACCAGACTATATTAAAGTAGATTATAGTTCTCCAGAACTACGTAAAATCTTTGTTGATTATTATGTCGATCAAGAAAACACTCCTTTAGTGCCGGCATTCATTGATCCACAAGGACAAGCCCTAACTAAATGTGAACTGATCGATCATACGGTAAGCCTACCAAGTGAATTAACTCCAGAACAACAAGAGTTAGTTGCTAGCTTACAACCTAGTCTGGCACAAAAAGACTTTAGTTTACATCTAGCTAAAGGTGCTGAGTATACACAGCAGTACCAAGCTAAAGCGCAAACTATTGTTCAAGCTTACTTACTACGTGCGCAGATTACGTACCAACAAAAAATGTCGGCTTATGATCCAGAAGCTCTAGAGATCGCACAAAACTTAATTGTGGCACAACTACAAAAAGGTAAAGCCCCACGCATGGACGCTTATACCAAGTACTACCACAATATGCTTGCTCCAGAGTACAAAAAAGGCTTATTAGCTCGCGTTAATAATAATGTTTTAGTAAGTACTCAAGCTTTACTCAATGATGAACTCAATAAAGATGAACTTGAGTTAGCGATTATGGCGCAAACGCCAATCGATATTGAGAAAAAAGGCAATCCTAATCCAGAAGACATTGCACAAACTCGCACTCTTCTAGACCAAGAAGCCAAAAGCTTAATGCTTTCATCTGTAGTTAAAGCTAACAACGAAGCCGAAGAATACTTAGCAACAATCCAGTACGTAGAACGCATTGCTCGCGAACGTGAACAACAAATTACACAACACTGGGTACAAGAGTTAGCTAATAACGGTATTAAGGCAACCGAAGGATCTGATATTGGTAACTTATTAGAACGTGCAGGTTTCTCTCCGGCCAAACAGCTTGAGATTATTCAAAGCACAATTAATAAGAAGCAACAACGCAACCTTGCAAAATTAACTGCTACTAAATCAGGTATCCCATCAGCCTTTACTAGTCGTAATAATGGCTTATTAGGTAACTTAGGTCTGGCTGCAGGTACTAATCCAATTGCAGCAGCACTTAGTGCCGCGGCGAGCAGCGTAGGTAATCCATTATTAGCAGGTAAAGCACCAATTTCGCAAGTACTAACCGCTAATAACCCAAACAATACCTTTGCACGCGGCTTAACAGCTAACAAACTTACAAGTGCGAGCAAAGCCGATGCTACAGCTGCTAAATTAGCAACTGCGGTTAATAACTTTGCGCAAGTAGCAATTTCGAATGCTGCAAATCAAGCGCAAGCGATTAATCTAGCTATGAACCCCGCAGCTTCTACAGCAGCGTCTGCGGCAACAGCAGCAACAACGGCAACAGCGTCTACAGCAACAACTTCTCCTGCAGGAGATAGTGCTAATAGCTTAGGCACACCTGCAAGTCGTTTAGCTAACTTAAATAGAGAGAACACTACTGATGCACAAAACCTAGCGGCTAATCATTTACATAGCACTAATGAAAAACCTGCTCCAGTAAATACGCCAAAAACCCCTGAAGCAAGAATTATGCGTGCAAGTCGTTCTTCACGTAAAAAAGCTAAAGGAAAATAAGATTTACTACGCTATAAACTGATTAATGCTTAAGTGTAAAATGATTTACGCTAGTCTAGCTTAAGTTTATTAATGCTTAGCTGCAAAATGATTTATGCTAGCTGTAAAATAATTTACTGTAAGCTGTACTAAGCTTTTTACAATTTTAAAGACCATAGCTTAGGCTATGGTCTTTTCTTATGTATTAAGGATTTTAAGTGTGGTGTATCAATTTAGTTTAGGGGATTCCATTGCAGGCTTGTACGGTATTACCTTTTTCTAATCAGTTCTAACACATCAGGATTCTCAATCTTATAGTACTAATTTTGTTAGCGCTTGAATTTTAATAAAATGCCGGTATAAATAAGAGATATTACACCCTTAATAATCTCTTCATTGAATTTTTCATTATCTTTTGCCTTATGAAATTCTTTCGTAAAAGTTTATTAACTCTGAGTTTATTAGCTGCGGCACTACCAGCCTTTGCTGATATGCAAAAAGTTACAGCTATTTCTACACCTACAGGCGCCGGTCAAAAAGTAATCTATGCTATCTTAGAATATAGCCAAGAGATCGACGCAAGCAAACTTCGTCCTGCTACTTTTAAAGTGGAAGGCCGGAATGTTGAACAGGCTTTTGTTACTAATCAACCAAATGTTAATGGTAAAGTTACCAATGGTCGTTATGTAGTATTAGTACTTAATCCACACGATCCAGATGCTTCATTACTTGAAAAAAGCACTGAACGTGGAGCTTTACCAACGGTTAAAACCGATTTTAAATTAGAAGTTAGTCAAGTTCGTCCATTACAAACCTTAACTGAAAAACCAGCTAAGGTAACAAATTTAACTTCAAGTACTTTAATTAACCAAGTAGTAGATGATTTCCAACAGTTTACTTACACTGACGCTACTACTGGCACTAAAATTAAATACAATCTGTACGTACCTGCTAACTATGACCCACACAAGTCATATCCGTTAGTGATGTTCATTCACGATGCTGGTAATACTTCACCTAATGTTGAGACTACATTACTTCAAGGCAATGGAGCAACAGTTTGGGCAAGTCCTGAAGTCCAAGCGCAACAAGAAGCCTTTGTACTAGCACCGCAATTTGATCATGAGATTGTAAACGATAAGTCTGAAGATCCAGCAGATTTAGAACCTACGCTAAACCTAATTAAAACCTTAGCTAATCGTTACAATATTGACATGGGACGGATTTATGCAACCGGACAATCTGGTGGTGGCATGATGGAAATTGCCATGAACATTAAGTATCCGAACTTCTTTGCAGGTACTTACTTAGTCGCATGTCAATGGGATTCGAAACTTGTAGCACCTATGGCCAAAAACAATATGTTTGTTTTTGTTAGTCAAGATGATGCTAAAGCTTACCCAACACAAAACCAAATGCGTAAAGTGCTCGAAGAAAATGGTGCGGTTTATGGCTATCAAACCGTTAACGGTTTAGCGAAAACCGCCGAACTAGATCAAGCGGTAAAAGAGCTGCTGGCGCAAGGTGGCAATATCCACTACATGACTATAGAGTCTGGTACTTTACCAGCGCAAAAACTTTCTCAATCTCCAAGTCCAGGTGCAGCGCATATGGGCACTTGGGAAATTGCTTACAATATCCCAGCAATTCATAGTTGGTTATTTGCGCAACGCCAACCAACTGCCTATAACTTAACTTTAGACGATGTAAACCAAGTTTACATTGCTTACTTTACGCAAAAACCTGAAAGATTTGTTACTACCGAGAATACTTCTCTGACGCAAATTTCCCATATAGTCGCAAGTGCTAGTCCGAAAAAGCCAAATCAGCGTCTACCAAAATCTAATTAAAGTATTTGCAGATTCTCGTTTTTAGAAAAGCTAGTTTTTGTAAAAAGTCTCGCTATTTTTAAAAATCTGGTTATTGCACAAATCTCGTTATTGCACAAATCTCGTTATTGAAAAAATCTTGTTACAATTACTACGAAATCCCGCTCACATGAGCGGGATTTCGTAGTTTAGGCTTGAATGTTTTGTCTTTTAGCACTTTTGCTTTTAGCTGTTTTTACTATTGACTGTTTTTACCTTCGGTGTTTTGTTCTTGGCTGTTTGGCTCTTAGCTGTTTCATTTTTAGGATTTTGTCTTTGACCAGACTTATCTTTAATCTGATATGGATTTAATCTGATATCCAGACAACTCGATAACAATACAACCAGATAAGGATGCAAACACTTTTTATTCTGAGCTGCTTGCTGATTTAAACTCACCTAAATCTAGTTGTTGCTCAAATAATGGTAAGAGATGAGCTTGATGGGTAATCCCGATCACCATGGTATTTGGTAATTGTTCTCTTAGTATTACCATTAAAGCATAAGCAGCCTCATTATCCAATTGATTGGTAGCTTCATCTAAAAAGAGCATATCAGGTTCATAAGCTAAAACTCGTGCAAGAGCTAGTCGCTGTTGCTGTCCACCAGATAAAACTTGTGCCCAGTTTTGCTCTAAGGTTAAGTGCGGCTCAAATTCTTCCAGTCCAACTAAGTGTAGCAACTCGGTGCAGCGAGTTAGATCCAATAACTGGTTTTGGGGATAGGAAAGCAACTCTTGCAGCGTGCCATAACTAACGTATGGTTTTTGCGGTAAGAACATTGGGCGTTGCGCTTGCAGAGTAATCTCTCCTTGCACATATGTCCAAATGCTAGCTAAAGCTCGTAAGATTGTTGTTTTACCACTCCCACTTGCTCCAGCAAGTAAGACCCAGTTATTCCCTTGCACCGTAAAATTAACATCTTGTAAAATTAACTTGTGCTCAGGTGTTAAGAGATTTAGGTTTGCAACTTGGAGCATAGGTGCTACTTGAAGCATAGGTGAAGTTGCTGGAGTTGCAGTGGAAGTAGAAGAAGGTGTTATAGCAACTTCTAGATCTACGCTTGGAGATCCTAGATCTTGTTCTACATCTTGCTGATTAGCTTGCTTTAACTCTAATAAACGTTGATGAAAAGTCCCTAAACGTTGCACTACAGCTGCCCATTGCATAATTTGTTTATACGAATCTACGAGCCAGTTAAAACCATCTTGCACATTTCCAAAAGCACTTCTTGCTTGCATCATCCCACCAAAGGTAATACTTTGCGCAAAGTACATAGGTAAGGTAGCAAGAATGGGGATAAACAAATTGATGCGTAAATTTGTAGCCGAGAAAGCTTCTACTTTTAATTCTTCTTTAGCTAGAGTTAACCAGTTCGCACGAATTTGCGCAAATTTAGTTCGAAGTTTGGAAGCTTCGTGTTGCTCACCACGATAGAGGGCAATGGCTTCACTATTCTCTTGTAGACGTACGAGATCGGCACGATAATCAGCTTCGAGATGTTGGCGTTGTACATAAATTTGTTGCAATTGATGACCTACAAGATGCATAAGCAGAGTAGTCACTATCGCATAGATTAATGCTACCCACACTAAATAGCCAGGCATAGCCCAATGATGCTCTTGCCAATGCCACACAAAATTCGCACTCATGCCCCAGAGGATTCCTACGAACGAAATTAAACGCGCTAAGTTTAAAGTAAAACCTCTAATTAAGTCTAAGGTTTGTGAGCAAAAGAGATAGACATCTTCAGCTAAACGCTGATCTGGGTTATCAATATAATCTACTTGTTGACTAAAGCGCAGTTTATAGTGATTATGTTGTTCTAAATATGCTTGCTGTAGTTTGTAGGTTAAGTCTTGTCTCCACGCAAACATTAACCGTTTACGTAAATAACTACCACTAATCACAAATCCTACAATAATCAGCATATAACCTAAAAAGTGCCAAATCAGAGGAAGCATTTTACTTCCTTCCATGGCTGCTAAAGCATCGTAGAACTCTTTATGCCAATTAGCTATAGCTACGGATACCCGAACTATGACTAAAGATAGACTAATGATAATGATAAAAAGCAACCAGTAACGCCATGCTTGTTTGCGCCCCCAGAAATAGCGACTTAGTTGCAGAAAATAACGGCATATCGTCATAATATAAAACAATACCCTAAAACCAAGTAATTCTTGATTTTAGGGTTGAATAGTTGTCTTTATTGTACTTGATGCTTGAAGTACTTATTGAGTTTGGTTGTACTTGATTATGCTTGAAGTACTTGTTGTGTTTGATTGTAGTTGACTATGTTCTAAGTACTAGATGAGTTTGTAGTACTTACTTATAGCAACTAAGTAATTCTAACTCTAGAATTTATAATCTAAACCTAACTGTACAGTACGAGATTCACCATACCAGTTGTTCATGACGTATACACGCATGCGGTTATTAATCCAATATTTTTTATTGAATAGATTATCCACATTCATAGACACTAGAAGCTTAGGCGTTACTTGGTAACTTACATCAAAGTTCCAAAGGGTATAACCACCTTGCGTTATGTCTTGGTATAACGAACTTGTTGCTGATTGGTAGTTAAAGCCACCACCAACTTTCCATGGAGATTCAGCAAAGCTATAACTGGTGTAGAAACGTAGAATATGTTTTGGGGTAACTTTACTAAAGTTTAGACCAGCAGTATAAGTTGTACTTTCATCAACTAAGTAACGACTAGTGTTAAAAGTATAACCTGCAAATACTTGCCAGTTGTCTGTAATTGCTCCCGATACTTCTAGTTCAACCCCTTGGCTACGTACTTTACCTACTGGCACGGAGTAAATATTACCATTGGCATTACGTAAACCAGTAGACACTGCACGGTTACGATCTAAAATCTTAAACGCTGCAATACTTGCATTTACGCGAGCCGTATTGTACTTATAGCCAATCTCGTAATTAGTGCCACGTTTAGGACCGATTGGATTATCGTTAATGTCTTTACCACTTTGCACTTTAAAGTTACGTCCTACAGAGGTATATAAAGTGTGGTTCGGTAAAAACTCATAAGTTAAACCAACTAATGGCGTTAAGGCATGATAACCATAATTAGTGTATAGATCAGTATCAGAATCTGCTTGACCGTTCCACCAAATATAATCCGTACCACTAATTTGTTGGAAGTAAGAGTAATTCGTTCCAGCGAGTAATTTAACTTGTGGAGTTAGTTCTACATGTCCACCGACACTAAAGCTATGTGAACGTAAGCGGTTATAACCAGTACCCCAATCATCATAAGTAGTACTAAAGTCTGGACGTACTACACTATAACGATCAAAGGTATAAATATTGTAGGCACTAGTATCACGAACTCGTTTAAAACTCGTATCACTTACTTCATCGGTATAGATGTAGCTTGCATACACTTTAGCTTTATGACCGTAGAGATCAAGGTCTCCTTTTACCCCTGTATTTACATTCCAAGTTGTACCTAGAGTTTTATAGTAGAGTTTATTGTTTAAGGCTAAAGTACCATTAGCATTAACACCGCCTACTCCTGTACGCGTACTACTATTACCCAGAGCCGCAAAAGCTAACTCATTTTTCATGCGCGTGTAAGAAACTTTAGTCAACCATTGCCATTGATCATTAAAATCGTGCGTATGCTCAACAAAGAGTTTGAATTTTTTATTGCTTTGTTTATTCCAGGCTGCCCCTAAATAAGTATCACGTGGTAAATTAGTTTCTGTACCGTCAATATACTTATAAGGTAAGCCATACGGATTAGGAGTTGATCTTTGATATTGGAAAATCGCACCTAATACTAACTGATCATTTTCAAAGTCTTTACTTACCGTGGAATATAAAACTGCGCTTTTTCCTGCCTTGGCTGTAGTTTGATTTTTATCGTAAGTAATAGCTCCAATTAAACGCGCTTTCCAACTTGGATCAGCTAACGGACTATTCAAATCAAAAGTTAAACGTGTTGCACCATGGTTATTTACTTTAAACCCTACTTGCGCATGAGGACGAGCTAGAGGTTTTTTGTATACAGCATTAATTGTCCCTGATGGATCATTTGAAACTAAAGTCAGTGCAGTTGCACCTCGCACTACCTCAATATGATCATAAACGACAAAATCGGTAAAACTACTTGCAGAATAGTAGGGATTAGTTGCTGCTCCAGGAATGGTCGAACTCTGTCCATCTTCTTGAATTTGATCGATGTAAAAACCACGTGACAGATAACGATAGTTATTTGATTCTTTAACAACCGTAATACCAGTTACCGAGTTAAGAGCTTTCTCAACATTGTAAATCCCACGCGCTTGAATATAAGCATTGGTTAATGAACTAATCGATTGTGGGGTTTCTTTATAGAGTAAGTTTAACCCGGTAGTTGAACTAAAAGCCGAACTCATAAAAGCATAACGACCTTCAGTACGTGTTGAGCGGTTCATCCCCATTACAGTTAAGTCTGATAACTTACCTGTAGGAATCGCGTTACTATTTACGCTGGTAGTGCTAGTAGCAACTTCCGTACTACTATTGGCATTTACTACATTAGTAGTTGTATTGTTCGTAGCATCGATAATTGTGCTAGCCGTGCTAGTCGTAGTATTAGTTGAGGTTGTAGCACTAGCAGCATTAGTTGTGGAATCTGTATTTGCTAAGGCTAAATTCCCTGCAAACAGAGCTAAAGCTAGAGGTGCTAATTTACAAGTGGTTAAAAAGCGAAATCTATGCATAATTAGAGCGAATGAACAAATAGAGGTTGAGCTGTATACCGTAAAGCGTAAGCATGTCCCGTAAGAGTTAGAGACAGAGGTTTAGAGAGTAAAGTGCATTTAGTACTTAGTACGGAAGCATTTAGTACGGAAGCATTTAGTACGAAAGCATTTAGTACGAAAGCTCTTCGTAAGGAAGTGATTCGTAAAGAAACACTGCGTAAGAATGTATCTCGTAAGGAAATATTGCATAAGAAACCCTCTTAGAGCTTCTTAAGCAAATTCAGTACCTATATCTAGTCATCTCAAACCTTATCCATAAGCTGACAACCTTACTTATGAGCGCATACAGCATGTAAAATTGTGGAAATTATAATATATCCTCATACCTAAATGTTAATCACTCTTAATCTCAAGCTTAATTTTCTCTTAATTCCTACGAAACTCTCCTTTCTAATTCCCCTATTTCCTTAAGGGTTTAATGGTTATACCAAGAAAAGAACTTCGCAATAGTTGATAATCAACTTTTGCGAGGTTCTTCATGATTGTATTGCTTCTAAATTTTAGAATAATAGTTTATTCTCAAATGTCTTGCACTCGTTATTTTGAGTAGGGATAGGATCAATAGAGTCATTGATCACAATTATCATCTCTTGACTAAATAAACGGATTATAGAAGCGACCACCATCTACATAGTAAAGCGCAAACACAAAAGCCAGAATTAAACAAGCACCTAACATGGTTAAATAGTCTTTAGTGGTTAATTTTTGACGCATTAACCAAGTGCGACGTTTCTGTGCTCCAAAGCGACGTAACTCCATAGCATGATTAATCGATTCAATATTCGAAAACGAATTAAGAATCAATGGCATCACTTGAGCGATTACGGCTTTTAAGCGTTTAAAAAACGGTTGCTTGCGTGATAAATCTAAGCCACGAGCTTGTTGTGATTTATTAATGGCTTGGTATTGGCTTTGCACGTCAGGGATATAACGTAAGGTTAAAGCCACTGCATAAGAAATCTTATAGCTAATCCCTACTTGGTTAAGCGAAGAAGCGAACTGACTTGGATTAGTCGTCATTAAAAAGATAATGGCTAAAGGTACTGTAGCCACATATTTTAAGACTAAGTTAAAGAGGAAGAATGCTTCTTCATAAGTAAACTGAAACCACTTCCAACCTTTAAACATATAGTGGGTTGTACCATAAATATCAGTACCATGCATTGGGTCAAATAGATACACCGTAACTAAATTTAGTACCGAGAAGAAGATAATAAACTTCAGAACAAAGCTTATTTCACGGTAATAGATTTTGGAGATCTTTAATAAGAGTACCGAACTAAAAGCAATGAACAATAAAAGCCAAGTGTTGTAAGTAATCATTGCTGCGGTGGATACCACAAAGAAATATACTAACTTAGCAGTGGCATGAATGCGATGTATCGGGGAGTTCTTGGCGATGTACCCCATAACATTATTCGCCATGACGTAACCTCCGATCAAATGCAATAAATTTTTCAGCAAACGAAGTTGGATTGCCTAAGTTAAAACGAGTGGCTAAAGTAAAGAGACTCGTTTCTTTTAAAGCAGCTTGGGCAACTAATCCTAGATTAGTAAGCACCTTAGCCGGTGTAGTATCAGCAACTAACTGTCCGTTTACCATCACTAATGCCCGTTGGGTATATTCAAGCATGAGATGCATATCGTGCGTTACCATAATAATGGTTACTCCCATGGCATTGATTTGCTTGAGGAACTCCATGAGTTCAGTATAGTGTTTGTAGTCTTGTCCAGCTGTAGGTTCGTCCAGAATAATTACTTGTGGATCAAGCACTAAAATCGAGGCAATAGTAAGACGTTTTTTCTGCCCATACGATAATGCACTGATTGGCCAATTACGCATCGGGTAAAGACCACAGATGCGTAGCACTTGTTCTACTTTTTGGTTAATGGTTGCTTCATCAAGATTACGGAAACGTAAGCCTAAGGCTACTTCATCAAAAATCTTAACTTGAGTGAGCATTTGATTAGGGTTTTGTATTACATAGCCTACACAATCGGCTACTTGTTTAATGTCCCAAGTCGTCATGTCTTGCTCTTGCCAGCAGATTTTTCCGGCTAGCGGCTTCTCAAAACCACAAATCAACTTAGAGGTTGTTGATTTACCAGCTCCGTTTTTGCCAACTAGAGAAATCATTTCTCCTTGCCCTAAACTTAAATTTAGGTTACGAATAATCAGCGGTAAATCTTCACGATAAGCAAAGTTAATTTTCTCTAGACGTAGAATTGGTGCATAGCTTTTACGTTCTGCTATCGGAGGTTGAGCTGCAACCCATTGTTGTAAAGTGGCTGCCATATTTGCCCCGTCTAGTAACTCGAGATTATCAATATGCTCTACTTGCTCTAGATCGTAACCTGCATAACGTAAAGCACTTACCCATAGAGGTTCACGGATTCCTAGACTAGCAAGCAGGTTGCTTTTGAGAAGTTTCTCCGGAGTGGTATCAGCAACGATTTCGCCTGCATTAAACACAAGTACGCGATCGATTGGTGCAGCAAGCACATCTTCCAAACGGTGTTCAACAATTAGAATAGTTGCATTAGTTTGTTGATGAATTTGTTCAATTAACTTAGTCGATTCTTTACCTGAAGATGGATCTAAGTTAGCTAAAGGCTCATCGAATAAAAGAATCGGAGTTTCATCAACTAATACCCCAGCCATCGAAACGCGTTGCTTTTGTCCACCTGATAGATCATAAGGTGATGAGTGTAATAGATCATAAACTCCTACTGCTTTTGCCCATTTATCTACTTGTTGCGCCATAGCTTCATTTGGCATACAAGAGTTTTCAAGTGCAAAGGCAATATCTTCGGCTACAGTTAGACCTACAAACTGATGATCGGTATCTTGGAGAACTGTTCCTACTGAAGTACTTAGAGAGAAAAGACTCTCTTGAGCCGTATTCTTTCCATTTACCCAAAGTGCACCTGTGATTTGCCCAGGAAAAGCATGAGGGATTAAACCATTAATACAATTCCCAAACGTACTTTTACCCGAACCAGATTGTCCAAGAATTAGCACTTTTTCTCTAGGATAGATATCAACATTGATATTCTTTAGTGTAGGTTCAGCTTGAGCGTTATATTTAAAACTGAAATTTTTAAATGAAATAATTGGTTGCAAACTCATAAACGCAATGAGAAGTTTTTGTACTTTACCAGCTCTAGTGAGTAAAATACAACGTTTTAGCCAGGATACAGGATCCTGGCTATATACATACAAAGAAAATCTAAACTAAAACCAAGATAGAAGTTTTACTTACTAAGGTAAGGCTAATCTTTAAAGTTTTATGCTTAAAATTTGAAGTTGAAAGCTTGAACTAAGCTTAGCTGAAAAAGTAAAGTCTAAGGCTTCAAGTAGTATTTTTTCGTAATACTCCTTAAAGTTAAACCATTTTTACATACTCCTCAACATTAAAAACTTTAAATACACTGTTACCCTAAATCTATGTTCTCTAAGTTTTCTTTAATCTTTTTCTAAAGATAATGAGCCAGATTTAGTGCGCGTTTTAGCATAAGAAACTAAAAGTAAAGTACCTATAATCGCTACAGATAAAGCATTAGCTGAAGCTGATACTAAACCTTGTAAGTAAACTTTATTTATTGGTTCTTTATAAATAATAATGTCAAGTGAAGGAGCAACACCTGCCCAAAGGGCAATATTGGCAAGAACTTGGACACTATTAAAGGTAATAATTTGTTTCAGACCAAAAATACCGTTTTGTAACTTTTTAAAGTCAATGCTATATCCCATAGCATAACCTAGTAAGCCTGAACAAATAATCCATGACCACCAAGCTGTACCATATTGGGTAATGTCATTTAAAGCATGACCAATAAATGCCGCAAAAGCTCCTGCTACAGGTCCAAATACTCCAGCAAATAATGCCAGAAAACCAAAGGCTGTTTGAATTTTAGTATTTGGAATTGGCGAAGGTAGCGCAATAAAGCGCATTAAAATCATAATCAGAGCCGCCCCGATACCAATGGCTACAACAGTCATTACCGGGTTACGTTTTGTGGTTGCCATATTAGTTACTCCCTAAACTAAATTGATGACTTAGAAAATGCCTAAACTTGCTCATCTAACGATGAGTACGTGCTAGTAAAGTAAAAGTACTAGCAAAGATCAATCTATATACGCAACCACAAGTTAGCTACTATAAGGTATAGCTCTCTTTTCTCTAAAGAACTTACAGAAGATCGAGCCCTTATAGGGTTATATTTTATAAACTTGGATTTATTTGCTCTTATGTTGCCCTATAAGTATATCAGAACTAACTCTCCACAAGTATATTCTTCTATCTTTTTCTTAAATAATTTTTATTTACACGTCTATATTTAAAGAAAATTGATATATAGAAAGATTAAGTCATAATTGTTACATAGCTAGTGGGAGATTTAACTCTGAAGATCGGCTGAAAAATTGCTAGTCTTTATCTACAATTCATTTCTTATTCATTTCTTGTGAATAAGTATCACCACCTTAATAAAATTTAAGGTGTAAGCTCAAGAACTTACACCTAATAGATTATCGTGAAATCATCTAGCCAAAGAGATAGATACTACAATAAATCGTCGTACTGATCTAATTAATAAATCGCATGGATCTAATTAATAAATCATATAGACCCAATTAACGAGGTTCAGCTTTACGTAAATGTAATGACCATTCAACTCCTGTACCTATATGATATAGACGACTGAATGAATCTTGGTTTACCGCTACCCCTACGTTTAAGAGTGAGTTAATGTACACTAATGGTTCACCCACTTTTACGTCCGAGAACACTTTAGCAAACTTCATAATGTTCTGATAAACCTGTAGACCATTATGGAAAATCGACACTACTAAGTCATCTTGGTTGTTAATGTTCAGTTGACGTAGTAAACCTAAAGGAATATTCGTCCATAGACTACCAAAACGAATATCTAGAATATCAATAATCCCTTCAATGGTTTTCCCATCTTCCGCAATTTTTGCGTCAATGATAGGTAGTTTTACCATCGAATCTACAGCTACTAACTCACCAATATCCGCAAAATCTAACTCCCCACAAGCTAAACGTGCACCATTATAAGCATAGACATCACGTCCATGAAACGTATGGCTTTCTTCTGAATGAGCAAGACGGGAAGTAGTTTCATTAATTTGACGAATCTCATCGATGCCGATTACGTGGGCAATGTGACTTAAAGTCCCATTGTCTGGAGTAATAATAATTTGTCTTCCAGTAGTACGTACGGCAAGAGAACGACGCGTCGAACCTACACCTGGATCAACAACTGACACAAATACCGTACCTTGTGGCCAATAAGGAACTGTTTGTAATAGGCGATAACTAGCCGCCCATACATCATAAGGTGGAATTTCGTGCGTTAGATCTGCTACACGTAAAGTTGGATCAACTTGGGCAGCAACTCCGTACATTGCACTTACGGCTCCATCAGCTAGACCAAAATCAGTTTGTAATACTAAGACATGTTTTGTTGGCATAAAAACTCCAATGTGAATGGGGCTGCAAGTGCAAAAGCTAACTTGCGCTAAGAAATAAATAAGAAGTTAAAGTGTAATAAGAGGTTAAAAATTAATGCGCTTGGAGCTCATAGATATATCCTAACCTAAAGCTCAAGGCAATGGGAAGCTTGTTAAGAGCAAATTATTCCCACTTTAACTAAAACCTTAATAATTAAGATAATTATTTTTAAGATCAATAGATTGCACTAGTTAATTCTAAAGCAAGCAATCTTAGTTCTCCGAGCCTCTTACATATAGCAGGCTATACGCAAAAAGACTTTTTCTTATCCACCTAAGTCACAATTTTTTCTAAAACCCCAGCCTGAAGTTTTTCCTGTTTAGACGTCCAAGTCTCTAAAGCACTTCTTTACAGACAATTATTTAGCCTTAGTTTTTAGTAGGAAATAGCCTACAAAACTACAATTTCAGTAGTAATAAATCCCGTTAAATCAATAGTTAAAATTCTGATAATTAACTAAGGGTTTTATATTGAGATTGTTATCTACCAATAGGAAGCTATAGAGCTCTGTAAAGATATAATATTTAGGTATTTTATGCCAATTTTTATATAAAATCTGTATAATTAGAGCTAGAAATCGTCTGCTGATTAAAATCGCTTAATTTAACGATTTTTTATAGAAAAATCTATGAGAAAGCTTTTAATCTCTCATAGAAGAATTTCTAAAGTTAAGGTTCTAGCTAGATTAATGTTCGAGTTGGGTTAGTGATCTAGTCCAGTTAATGTTCTAGTTCACTTAATGCTCTAGATCAGTTAACTCTTAACGGAGTTAATAAACCTGCTAGGTTTATGTTTTAGCAGGTTTAAAGTTATGATTAACTTTTACTGACTATACTGCTAAACATTACCTATTTTTCTTGACCAAACAGCACCTTAGACTTTTCTAACTCTTTGTAAAGTAGCAAAAAAGCCATTGCACTTAAGCCCCAAAACCTAGCTTACGCAAATCTCTTCGTTCTTATCTCTCCTATTCTTAAGCTTTGCGTAAGGATAAAATTAAGCTACTTTACAGATATTTTTCAAACAACCTTTACCAAATTCAATCTTCATGGCATACAAGCTAGCTTGAAGAGTAATTTTTAATAGCCAGTTCAACTAGACTTGTGCTTTTTCGGAAGATTTTTGGTAAAAAGATAAAACTTTCTTCCTCTTTTCTTGTCTAACTGCATAGATAATCAGTTATCTATTCATGACAAAATCCCTTAACAGTGATCATGCCTTAACGCTATCACTGCCAGCAATGATTAACCATGTTGTCTATGCTGATATTTTCTTGAAAAAAGTTCATTTTTTATAAAACTTTTCAAGAAATATTTTGTCTAAGACTATAGCTAAATAAATTTAAGTTTTAACCTAGCTAGTTAAAAGTTAAATTTTCTTAATTATTAGTGAAAATTAGCTATTTTCGCTAATAAGGTGCAAGTAATAAGAGTTTATAGCTTAAGTTTATTAAACCAAGCCATAAAAACTTATGTAAGTTGGGACTAGCACCAAAGCAAACACTTTCTTTTTAATCTATGCTGCTAATGCAGACTCTAGACGTAGAGTAACTTTACACATAGACAGATAAAAAGACTATTCACATACTTCAGGAAATTCACTAGTTAAGTTCATAATACATCCGCGTATTAAACTTAACTACTAATGTTTAACCTTACCTCGCTGTAAGTTAAACTTTTTAGTTGCCTCGTAAAATACTTAACCTTAAACTCTTGTGATTTCACACTTACAACAACTGATTTCTATTCTCTTTAACACTAAAGAAGATAGATTATCCGTTATCTAGAGTTTTTCAGGTTGATAATGGTTATCTAGTTTTCTCTAGAGCTTTTGGTTAGTTATAGCTATTTAGAACTATCTAAACATATCTAACCTATCTAGATCTATCTAGACTTTTTATCCTTGGCTAGATTAGCAAGTATCTCCAGAGTACTTCATTACTTACGTAACTAACTCACCTCTCATTCCAAACAATCATTATTTCTGAAAGTATTGTCGGCTTTGCCTCATTCCCAGACTCTTGCCTGTTCTTACACTCTTATTCTTGTCCTCTATATTTTAATTTCTAATTTCTTTTGGCTGACTAAATAGCCCAACTGTTTAAGTTAGCATCTTTACATTCTCCACTTTATTTTGGTTATTTAGAACAACACCTAAATAGATTTATTTTCTGCAGTTCTTTACTTGGCTCGAAATTGCGATATAGAGATTCTCTAAATTAAGATTAAAGCAAGTTAAACGATCCCAGAAAATACAATCTCTTTCTATAGATCGTTCTTAGTTATGTACATAGCAGGTACTCATATTTAAGCACCATAAACCGGCACTGCTGCAAACGTCTGCCCAATTTGCGTTTGTGGTCTGCACCGTTTACGTATTGACCGTTTTTAAATATGAGTATCCGTTGATTATTGTGCGCCTTGCGCACTATGATGACTAAGATATTTTTTAGTTTTCTTCACATGAACAGAATATATCGTTTAAAACGCAATCATAGCGGATATCTTGTTGTAGTTTCTGAACTAGAAAATACAGCAAATAAAACAACTCAAGGTCATCTTGACATTAATGAGGCAAACGACAGCTCATCAGGCTTAATGGCACTGCCATTAAGTCTTGGATTAGGCATGTCGCAAAATGCCAACGCAAACGTAAATTCTCGTCGAGCAGTACACTACACTGGCTCGCGCGTAAGCATGTCTTTATTAGCTGCAACTCTTGCCATGATGGGTAGTTTTGGTGTAAGTGCAAATAGTTATGCTCTAACCGGCAATCCACAAGTAGTTGCAGGCCAAGCAACTATTAGCTCTCAAGGTTTAGTAACCAACATTAAAACCGTTACTGACAAAACTATCATTAATTGGGATAAGTTCAACATCAATAAAGATGAAATCTACAACTTTATCCAAAACAATCGCCAAAGCGCAGTTCTTAACCGTGTTTTAGGTGGTGAAGTTTCAAAAATCCTTGGGACGCTAAAATCTAATGGGCAAGTATTTATTATTAACCCAGCAGGTGTAGTTATTGGTAAAAATGCTACGATTGACGCTGCAAGTCTAGTGGTTTCAAGTTTAGATTTAAGCAACGAAGACTTCTTAGCCGGTAACTATAAGTTTGCTAATGCTAAAGAAGCGCAAGCGGCTAGCATTCTTAACCAAGGGGTATTAAGCGTTGGTGAAGACGGTAAATTAATGCTAATTGGTGGTAGCGTAATTAACCAAGGGGTATTAAAAGCCGAAAAAGGTAGTGTTTACCTTTTAGCAGGTAAATCTATTTCAATTGCTGATTTTAATAACCCAAGCATTATTTATACCATTAGCGCTGAGAACCAAGCCTTAAACTTAGGTGAGATCTTTGCTGGTAAAAATGCCACTTTATTAGCTAATAGAGTGTACAACCAAGGTTCAATTAAAGCCGTGCAAGTTGATAAAAATGGCGTAGTTGAGCTCGTAGGTGCTGAAGGTACTGGTAGCTATAACGTAGGTAATCATGCGATTACTAGCACCCAAGCTAATGTAAGTACTACAAACGTAAGTGCTAACACTACTAATAACAGCTTAGTAATCAACAACAGTAGCCTAAGCGGTCACCAAGTGGCCGTAAATGGTGATGAGATTGCTTTTTTAAGCAACTCAAGCGTGAGCGCACAAGCAAATAACCAAAGCGCAGGTAAAGTGTACGTTGGTGGTCTAACTACTTTACTTGGAGAACAAGAGTTAGCTAATAGTAAAAGTCAATATGCGCAAAGCCTTGTTGTAGAAAGCGGTGCGAACTTCCTTGCTGAATCTACACAAAGCGAACAAGGACAAATCCTTGCTTATGCTAATACCGCTTTATATGCTGGTACTTGGAGTATCACCAATGGCGCAGGGATTGTAGAGACTTCGGCGAAGAATATTGCCTTTGCTGATGACATGCTAGTGAATACAAGTAGTGGTAACTGGTACTTAGATCCAGTAGACATCTACTTAATTTCAAACTCTACGCTTACAAATTCCAAAATCCTAACGCAAAAGGCCTTTATCTATCAATTTGCGAATAGCAGTGATAGTGAAAATGATGTAGTAGCCTTATATAAAGGTTCAACTTACATCTTTGGCATTAATTACTCAGGTACTTCATACAACTCTATTACTTTAGAGAAAATTGTTTCTGCTTACCAAAGCTCAGGTACTTTAAGTACTACTTATAATGTTACTATTTCAGATAACCTGTTAAACAACTGGTTAAATACAACTAACATTGTTTTATATACACCTGAAGGTAACATTAGCGCGAGTAATATAAACCTTGAAACAACTAATGGTTACAGCCTAACCTTAGCGGCGAAACTAGGGAATATTAGTTTAGATAATTCAACTTTAAGTCTTGGTAGTAGTGAGTTTAAACTCTTAGCTGGGAATAATATTAGTATTACTAGTTCGACCATTACAGCTAATCAAACCTACCGTGCTCTAAGTTCATTACGTGTTGCCGACTCTACACTAACCGGTCAATTAGACGTAAATGTGAGTGATAGTGCTCTAGATAATTACTATAGCGCTATGGCTAATTATTCATTAGCGGGAGTAAATTACGTTAATGAAAAACTTGGCGCAGTAGATTCAACTACGGCTGAAACCGAAACCACCAGCACAAGCCAACAACCTGTTATTGTAAGCTCGGATACCATCGATCCAGATTCAAACAGTGATGAACGTGCACGTGGTACAGCTTTTGTTAAGCAAATTACAGCGAGTAAAGCTGTAAGCTTTGTTAACTCAACCATTGACGTAAGTGGTACTAATGCTAGTGTTGCAACTACGGGCAGTCTGCTACTGAAAAACGTAGAGTTCCGTGGTAATGCAACCTCTTTCCCTGATAGCACTGATAAAGACAATGCTACTTATGTAAGTCACTTAGGTAATAGTAATATCTATAGTGGAACCGCAATTAATAATGTTACTTTTGATGTAACTAATGGTACAATACAACAGGGTCGGGTTTTAGCTAATGGTACAGGTTTATTTATTAATACTAATACCGCTAGTGCTGATAATGCTGCTTACTTACTAACAGCGAATACGAGTTTTGTAACTGCAAATAATGGTTATATTCGTGTAACAGCCGAAGGTGGTACTAATAGTACAGCTTTACAATATGTAGCGGCAGCCGATTACTTACCTACAGGCATTGTAAGCGCGTCAAATCAAAAACTCAGCGCCGTAACTGATGATTTAAGCTTAAACGGTGGTAATATCTATTTCCGCACAAGCACTAACTCAAGCTTAGACGGTAATGCGTGGTTATTATTTGACTTAGCAGGTGCAACCTTAAATGTTACTAATGGTAATGCTTATTGGTTCTACTACTCAGGTTCAGAAAATGATACTGGTTTAAGTGGTTATTTAGAAAACCTTAACTTAAACAATGCCACTCTATTATTGCAAAACACTAATGCTAACTACTTAGCTGCAGGTGCAAAAAGTAAAGTGCCTGAAAGCAGTTTAGAAATTACGGGCAACATTAGTGCAACTAATGGTTCGAATTTAATTATTCAAAACCGCGGTAGTTTAAACTTTGACTATTATTCAAGGAGTGATGATAGTCAGGGTACATTTGAGTTTGACTCGTCTTCTCGCTTTAAAGCTTATGCAAGTAACATTGCAGTAGCTAACTATTACAGCGTATCATTTGCGAACAATACTATTTTTGGTAGTACTTATCCAAATAGTAGTCTAACTCTAACTTTCCGTAATATTACAAAAGCAGATTTTACTAATACGACTAATAACGAAGTTATTAATCGTAGTAGCGATATTAACTTAGGTATTGAGAACTCAACCATTATTGGTTTAAAAACGAACAATACCTTATACAGCAACACGGCTAATATCTATTTACGTGATGCTTTAATTATTGATTCGAATTTAAGCTTAAATTACAACTATGCTGCGGCTAATACTGATGAAGCAGCAGATTCATTAGTAATTTCGGCTAATAATAGTAACTTAGTTAATACTTCGCTAAATGTAAGCGGGACAAACATTAGCTTACAAGATCATGGTTTAGCTACCATTACCAATGCTAGCTTAACCCTAACTGATGGCTCAAGCTTAATTGTGCGTACTGGTAACTTAACTACTGATAACTTTACCGATGATGGTAAGGTAAACCTTAATTCGTTTGTTCTTGATAGTGTAACCCGTGGTAATCAATCAACGGTTGAGATTAATACGCAAGAGTTCACGCTAAACGAAAGTGCAGAGGCTGAATTCCACGTTACCTCAATGAATGTAACTGCGAATAACATTTCACTAAAAGGTAACCTTAAGTTAAATGCTACTCTAAGCAGCGATTACACTTATGAAAACCTAAGTTCTCCATCATCTGGAACGCTGATTGGGGAAGAGAAAACCCAAGGTATTTATTTCCGTAGTTGGAATACTGATGTTACTGGTAACAACCTAGTATTAACTGGTACTAGCGTTATCGACTTACACACAACTCAAAGTTTAAATTTCACTAACACGACTTTAAACTTTAGTGTCATCAGACTATTTTTAGGTGATTTCCGTCCTAGTAGTGGTGAAGGTAGTGGTTTAGCTAACTATAGTTCACACTATGTTAACTTTACCAACAACCTAATTAGTGATTTCCAAGGGATCGTTAAAGTACGTCGTGACGCTGACTTCTCAAACGTAATCCTGAATAACGCTGAGCAAAAAGGTTCATTGACCGGCTATAAATTTAACTTTAGTAATGGTAGCAATATTAGCAATCTAAGCTTCTTCAATGGTAATACTCTAACCGTAAAAGATTCATTGTTCCATGCGGGCATGATCACTGGGTCGAACCTTATCCTTGATAATAGTACAGCTAACGCTTCGAGCATGCTAGCCGTTGCTGATGCAAGCGCTACTAACAATAGTACGCTACAAGGTTATAACCTGCGAGTTAATAACTTTACTCTTAATGACTCATCTATTAACTTCAGTAATAATGGTAGTTTAATCGTACGCGATAAACTAGCCCTAACCAATGATGCGCAAATCACTGGTAGCCAAGAGCTTAATACAACCATTGATGCTGCGACCTTAACCTTAGATAGTTCATCAGTTGCAGTTACTAACATCAAAGCTCCAAACGTTAGTGTGGTTAGTGGTAGTGTGGTGGACGCTACAAATGTGCAAGCAACTACGCAGTACATTACCAGCGCTTCGATTAACCGTTTTGGTAATTTAACTGTTGGTACTTATATTGCTGATACTAATGGCACTACTACAGTTAAAGGCACAAGTGCTGAGATTGACACTTTAATCCTAAGTGACAATACTAAGTTCTACGCAGCCAACCAACAAACGCAAGTTAATGTAGGTACTTTAGAAGCTACAGCTAACTCTACAGCCGAAGTTTACAACTTAAACGTTACAGGTAACTTAACGGTAGATAACTCTAATTTACGCGTTAATAACTTTAACTTTACGGGTAATAGTTCGAGCTCACAAGCAACATTCAATAGTGCGGCATTAATCGCTAACTATGCTAATGTTGCGGTTGCTACGTTCAACTTTACCAATAGTCAGGCTACAGTTAACTATAACGCAACCATTAATGCGGCTTCTACCACCGATATTAACGGTAACTCAAATATTGGTGTAGGTAAAACTTTAAGCTTAACTACAGACACCTTAACCGTTGACTCGCAAGCAACTATTGCTGCCGATCGCATTGATTTACAAGTACGTCAAGTAAATACGCAAGTTACGAGTTTCTCATTTAACAACTTATCTTTAACTTGTGTTGATTCTTTAAGTGATTGTAATGCCTTAAGTGCTGATTTCCTTAAAGCGCACAGTCAGGACTCGAGTGTTGAAGGAGATAACCAAGAACAAACTGGCAATAGCACTGATTCAAGTGCAAGCGGTGGTGAAACAGGTAGTACCGAAACTCCAGTAACTGATACGCCAACTGAACAACCTACTACTGATACCCAAACTCCTACGCAAGACAATAAACAAGGTGAGAGCGCAGAAGATAGTAGTAAAGATTCAAGCCAAGTTACTACTCCAGATACAGGTTCAGATACTAGCGGCTCGAGCAGCGAAACTAAAGAACCTGTAACTACCCCTGAAACTGATAGTGACAAGCAAGGTTCTAATCAAAGTAATCAAACGACTCCAAGTTTAGATCCAGCTTCAGGCGAGATTACCATCGGTGAAGGGGATAGTAGCCAAGGCTCAACTGGTGGTAATAGCGGTTCAGGCAGCACAGGTACGGGCGGTAATACTGATAGTCAAGCTAGTCAAGGCAACCAAGGCAATCAAGGTACAACTGGTAGCACTGGCAGCAGCTCTACAACACCTAGCCAAGGTAATGTAGACAATACTGCAGAAGAATCAGAAAAAGCTATTCCTGCGCAAGCAGAAAGTACAGTAATTAACATTATTGCTGAGAACACTAAAACTAACTCTGATACGCAAGTACTTAGTGACGAAGCTATCAGTGCAAGTGGTAGTTCACCAGATCCTACTAGCTCAAGCAAAACCAGCTCAAACTCTAACAGCGACGACAAGCAAGGCACAAGCAGCGATGCCCAAGCTGACAACTCTAGTCAAAGTAGCCAAACCGGTAGCAGCGAGCAAGAGGGAGAACAAAGTAGCGATAGTAGCAGCTCAAGCGATGAAGAAGATAATAACAACGGCAATAAAGGTAAAAACAGCGGTAATAAAACTTCTGCCAACGCTAGTACTAAAGTCGATAGCCAAATTAGCCGTCGTGTAGCTTTAGTAAAAGAGCGTAAACTAACAGGTGAACTAAATGGTGAGAAATATGTAGCTGGAATCAAAGCTCCTACAGCTGGTTTAAGTGATACTCAAATGAACTTACCTGGTAGTCATCATATTAAAGATCAAAGTGGCAGCGGTAACCTGTTCCCTGAAGATCCAACACCATCGAAAGCAGCATTAAATGCAGCTAAGAATGCTGGTATTGCTTCGCAAGCTTTACCATATGGTAATTCTGATAGTGCATTTAAAGGCATTTCGAAAACCCAAATTAGTCAAGTGTTTGCAGCCGTTAATGCTAAAACCATCGACGCTAATGACAATCTGCTCAATCTCGTACGTCAAAGCCAAAACTTAACTAACTCAAGTCAGTTAAAATCTTCAGATCTTCTTGACTCACAAACTACAGGTCAAGGTTTGGATCCTGTAAGACCATACGGTCAAAGCGTACAAGATTATTCAGCCAACTTAAGTCTGGTACAAAACTTTAGCACTAAAACGCAAGTTTTACTTGAAGCTTCACCTGATTTTGGTTTAGATAGTCAAGCACGTCGTCGTAAAGGACAGGGCATCCAATTACAAAACCAAACACAAACTTGTTTACCAGCAACCACTCCAGGTGCTTTATCAGTTTGTTATGCTCCAGGTAGTGTAATTCCAGCTCCAGAGCCTATTAATTTAAGCATTAGCGCGCCAAGCAATAATCAAGCGCAAGTAACTGGTAGTAGTGCAAACAACAATAACAGCACGACTACCAACACTAATAGTACGAATAGTACCACAGCACTAACAGCAATAGCACTAATAGTTCAAGCAATAAAAAATAACTAATTCTTGCTAAGAGCTATGAGCTTGCTATGTTTAGCTGATAACTGCTGCTAGCTTATAACAAGCAAAGCGCAAATCAGCTCAAGCTTGTTAGCGCTGACTATATACATAAAATCTCCTCAGCACCAAGGTTGAATAAACCAAGTGCTGAGGAGATTTTTTTACTCAGACAAAAATCCCACAATAAGACTGCGGGATTAAAAAATTAATAAGTATTATTTATCACAGCTTAAGTAATTTTTACTATCAATCTAAATGATAATAATTATCATCTATACCTATAATGGATTCATCCTAACAAGTTAGTGTTATCTTTAACCAGCACTACATGTTAGCCTCCTAAAAGATAGTTAAAATATGTTGGAGAAAGCATGATAGAAGTTGCGAGCTATGATGCTTTCTTATTTACTTTTAGTTTATCTTTACTTTAGGCATTTTTTCTCTCACTCTATTTTAGCCTAAAGTCGAGGCTAATCCCCCTAAGTGCAAGGTGTATTTTTAACTCAACTTGTAAACAATGAGTAATCACTTTTATAGACTAAAGTTTGAGCTCAAGCAAAAATGATTATAGATAATAAAACAAAGTCCAAAGTCCGAGGTTTTCGCCGCACGGCGGCGAGAACTTTTTTATTTTGTTAGTGCCAAATCAAATCCAAGTCAAGACCATTAGCTAGCTAGTTATATACTTAATCCCAGATCGATTTAGAGATTTACTCTTAGATCTACTTCTAGACTTATGACGAGATTTATCCTTATAAGTCTTGTACATACTCTCTAACTTAAACCTATAATTAGCTCTACTTAACTTAGGGATTCCCGATAATTTGGCAGTAACAAACTAAAACCGTTTAAAGATTTTGTCCTATGACAGCATAGTCTCTTATAGCGACTTATTGCATCTCTTATAGAGACTTATCGCTTCTCTTATAGGGACTTAACGTGCATAGCACAAAGTTTAATTTTTACCTCTTCTTTTTACTTTAAATTTAACTCTAAAAACCTTAACCTATTTAAGACTAACGTAAACTCATACACTTGTTGGCAGTATGTACATGCGCACATACAACTTCTAAGCAAGTGTTACCTCTTACAGATCTTAATCACTATTACCTAACTAATCCTTTTTTAAACCCTTAAAATTTTAGCCGTGATGTTGTAAAACACCACGGCTTTTTACTTAAGTTTTGCAATTTAAGTTGACTTGATCACAGATCTAGGTCGTACAATTAAATCGCTTCTTAAAATATAGCAAGTGCAAGAAGTGGTAAAGTTTACTTCTTATACCTTTCTACACAAATTGCAATTTATAATTACGCTATACTACTAAGCTGTAACTACTAGTAGTCTAGAGGTGCATTACATAATAAACGTAACATTCTACGTAAAGGCTCTGCCGCCCCCCATAGTAATTGGTCACCAACAGTGAAGATACTTACGTAAGTATCACCTAATGATAGTTTACGCACACGACCAACTGCAATGTTTAATGTACCTGATACTGCGGTTGGGGTTAAACGTTGTAAAGTTGCTTCTTTTTCATTAGGTACTAAGTAAGCCCATTTATTATGAGTTGCGATTAACTCTTCAATTTGTGCTATTGACAGATTTTCTTTTAATTTTAGGGTAATGCTTTGGCTATGGCTGCGTAATACCCCTACACGTACGCATGTCGAATCTACTTTAATGCTGTGATCTGTTAAACCTAATAATTTATTAGTTTCTGCATGACCTTTCCATTCTTCTTTGGTAAAACCATGATCATGGGCTGCATCAATCCATGGGATTAAGCTTGCTGCTAATGGCGCACCAAAGTATGGAGATGGTAGATTATTTGCTAATAAATCTTGCACACTTGCAGCTACATCTAGCATGGTTTTAGATTTATCAGCTAGTTCAGGAGCTACGTGATTGTATACTGCACCAAATTGCTCTACTAGTTCACGCATATTTGCTGCACCAGCACCAGAAGCTGCTTGGTATGAACTTACAATCGCACTCTCTACTAAACCTTTAGTAAATAAACCTCCTAAACCGATTAGCATTAAAGATACTGTACAGTTTGCACCGGCAAAGTCTTTTTGCCCAGCAGCGATTGCTGCTTTTAATTGGTCTTTGTTGATTGGGTCAAGAATTAAACTTACGTTCTCTTTCATACGAAGAGCTGAAGCAGCATCTACCCAGTAACCTTGCCAACCAGCAGCACGTAGTTGTGGATGCATTGCATTAGTATAGTCACCCCCCTGACAAGTAATAATTACGTCATAAGCGCTTAACTCGGCAACGCTATTAGCATCACCAATTAAACCTAAATCATACTTGCCAACTTTAGGAGCTGGAGTACCGTGCGTTGAAGTTGAGAAAAAGGTTGCATCAATTAGTGCAAAATCGTCTTCTTCTAACATACGGTTAACTAATACTGAACCTACCATGCCACGGTAGCCCACAATAGCTACTTTAGGTTTATGCGTAAATGTCATGATTTTATCAATCCTTGAATAAAAATTTAGCCCACAGGATCTACGACCTTAATGCCGTAAACTCTCAGTTATAAAAATAATAATTATCAAAATTCTGGAATTAAGTCATAGTTAACACCTAAAAACTCTTAGCTTTAGAACTATTTAGTACTATTGAGAACTATTCAGAACTATCTAGAACATTTAAAACTAAAAGGTTAAATTTTTTCAATTTAGGTATAAGTAACATTAACTTAACTATCTTAGTTTAGCAATTATTTAGGGATTTAGCTGAAGTTTTTTCTATTTGCTTAAGCAAAGATTGGCTAAAAAGATCGGCTAAACAGAAAGCGTCTCAGTTGATAAAACTGAGACGCTAATGATCTTTGGATAAAATTTTAAATAGACGAGTTTTTAGATGTAAGAATTAATCAACTAAGTGCCATTGTCCTAGCGATTGTGATTTAGCTTGCGCTTGCGCTTCAATAAATGATTTATACGCTGAACTATTATCAGCAACATTGGTATTTACTTGTGCAGCACCAACTTGCAGCATGCGGTAGTTAAGGTTTAAGCCTTCCCAATACACTACAGCTTGCACACTTGGTTCATTGTAGGTTGATAAAGCTTGGACTACTACTCGTTTATTTAAAATAGAGTTAGCTACTAAAGCCGAAGCATTATATGCATAGCTACTAGCTACGGCATTAATGCCATAAAGTTTAACGATTCTGGTTGCATCTAAGTGAGCGAAGTAGCATGAGAAAGTATCTCCACTAAATACTTCGGTCACTAAGCAACTTGGTAATTGGTTTTGCGCCACAAAGCTATTAAAGCTTTCTGCAGCTTGGGTACTTTGATTAAGACTATCGTCGGCTAGAGTGGTTGCGGTTGTTGCATCTACACTTAGGGCACTAGTTAAAGTTGTTGCTGTGCCTGTGCTTGCATGTTGATACATACCTACGACTGGATTAGATGAACCACCAACAGAGTTAGCCGTCATAAAACTTACAACAATTCCCGCAGTTGTAAAAATACTGCTATTGTTGTAAAGAACAAAATTATTAAAACCAGAACTACGTGCAAATGCTGGATTACTTGCATAAACCGAAGTTTTACCAAAGTTCGAACTACGTCCATTGCCATCACGTGCGGCTGGGTTATTACGACCTTGGTTACCACGAAGAACAGGATTTGAATTGTATCCTGGACCTACACGTCCTGGAGCTTTACTTGGATCATGTCCAAGATTAGCTCTTGGATTGCCTCCAGGTCCGCCACGATCACCAAATGCACTATAATCATTAGTTGCACTCATAGGCGCAGCTGCAGCAAAATTACTTGTACTTAGAGCTGAGACAAAGCATAAGCCTGTGGCAGCCGCTAGTAAGTAGCGTTTAAATTTTACCGAAAGATTCATAACACATCTAAAAACTCGGGATTCAATTCCTGCTAAAAAATTAAATCCTAAACTAAAAACTTTTATTCGTAATTTGCTTAATGCTTAGTTCAAACACTTAAGCGGCAGAAGAGTAAAGCAAAGTCATCTTTATGGTCTAGCAAACTAGCCTTGCTAATATCCTTTGCTCTATTTCTTATATTATTTATAAGGGCGAATTAATAAATTACTAGCGTATAGAAAAAGAATTTTTACTTTTTTGTCTTGAGTTTCCCGAAACAAGGGAAATTTAGCGCAAAAACGACCGTAAAATATTTTTCCTCTTTGTAAGTTAGACGCGTAATATTTTATATTGCCATTGTATAAATGAGTATAAATTAAATATTTACCAATCTTAATCTAAAATTAATAAAGGTAACTATTCTCTTAATTTTTAGTTACTCATTTCTAGTAACTGACGTTTAAGCTCTAATGCAGCTGCCACCGCTCGTAAATCGGTGTGCTGTACAATAAAGTCCGCATGTGCTCGTACTTTCTCTTTTGCATAATAAGCAACTGCCCAATCAGCTTTATCCAGCATTGGAATATCATTCGCACCATCACCAATAGCAATTGTCACTAACTCTTGCTCGGCGTAGCTTGCTAAGCATTGCTCTTTATAGGCTGCATCTACGATTGTGCCAGTTACCTTACCAGTTAATACCCCTTTTTTCTCTTCTAAGTGGTTTGCATGGTAGGCTGTAAAATTTAAAGCTTGAGCCACCGTTTGCGCAAAAGGCACAAAGCCTCCACTTACAAGTACGCTTGTCCATTTTTGCTCATGCAGATAAGTTAATAACTCACTCGCCCCTGGCATAACTGGCAGCTCGGCAATTAGTTCTGCAAACTTATCTACTTGCACACCTTTTAATAAGGATACACGTTCTTGTAAAGCCGCTACAAAATCAAGTTTACCTTGCATTGCCTGTTCGGTAATCGCAGCCACTTGTTCTTCTAGCCCACATAAAGCAGCAATCTTATCAATGCATTCGCATTGCACTATTGTCGAATCCATATCCGAAACAAAAGCTCCAGCTTTACGGATATCTGGTACATGAGTCAGTTCTACAGCATCAGCTCCTAATGAACTTAAGAAGCTAATAAACTCTTGAGGTTGTGAAGTAGAAAAGAGTACTACCACTAACTTAAATTGATCTCTTACAAAGTGTACTTGTGCATCATAAGATTTTAACTTATGTTGTAACACGCTTACGGGAAAATCTTGCATGATCCCTACTACCAAATATCTCTCCAATGTATTATTTGGCTCTAACATTTGAGCATATTCACGAGATGACAATTTATAGCTAGGGAAAGCTGCTAAAGAAGCAGCTGTTTTACGACTATTTATTACTAAAGAATTATCAATAGAAAAAAACTTTACCATAGTAAAATCTTGCACCTATATAAGAGATTAAAATATAGTTTGTTCAAGATCATGGGTATTAAATCTAATCTGAAAACAAAGGAATACCAGCTTTATTATTATATCATTTCCGAGCAATAGACTTCTATGCATTTATAACTTGATGAAAAAATAAATAAATAATTAATTTTTTCAGACAAACAACCCAACCTTTTTACCTAGAGTATGTATATACTATAAGG
>NZ_NRJG01000022.1 GCF_003585935.1 Psittacicella hinzii | reverse complement strand
GTAATTGAGAAAATACCTAAACTTCCATTGGCTAGATCAGGTATCTAGCCAATGTTTTACTTTTTAAGGTTTTACTTCTTAAGTTTAAACTTTTCCTATTTTAGTTTTTAAAGTTAATTTCTTAAGATTTAATTTTTTTTCGTCTTACTCCACTATAAAGTAAATAAATAATCGACTCACGCTCGATCTTGTAATACTTAAGCGCAAATTACAAAACAACTCGTAAGTCTCCTCGCAATCTCCACAAGAACTTGTGCAGAGTTTATTTATTTCCTTTATAATTGAGTAAGTACTCACACGTTTAAAAAAGTACTAATTAAGATTAATTTGTTACTACATGAAGAGCTAAAAGTAAAAAGTAACAAAAAGACAGATGTTGATTAGCATTTAGCGTAAGCTACTGTGTATTTACTTAAGAAAAAAGGCACAGCTTTTTCTACACAGAAAGTGCTACTAAGGATATTTTATGGCAAGACCCTTATGTAAGGTTAAACGCCAAGCAATTATCGATGCAGCGTTAGAACTTTTTGCGGAACAAGGTCTTAGTGCCCCAACTAGTAAAATTGCCAAACTTGCCCAAGTTTCAGAAGGGACAATCTTTACTTACTTTAAAAACAAAGACGATCTAATCGTACAAGTGTATCTTTCGATTAAGGAAGATATTCATAAAGTAATTAAAAGACCGCGCAATTGTAAAGAAGTATTAAGCTTATTTAAAAGCAACTGGTTGAACTACACTGACTGGTTAATAAAAAATCCGCAAAAGCATTATTTACTCGGAAGAATTTTCCTCTCGAAAAAGATTTGTGAAACTGCTGAAGAGCAATTTCAAACTACTCAGCAAGATTTAATGTGTCATTTTATTGAAATCGCTAAAGAAAATGGTCCATTACACAATGCACCTTTAGATTTAGTGCAAGGCTTAATGCCAAACATTGCCAACGCCTTACTGGCACATGTTATGTCACATGAAATCACAAACAAAAGCGAAATTCATAAGTTATCAACCATGCATTTTAATGCTTTATGGTTAGCAATTTCGGGCGAAGCTTATGAACAAAGTCTAAGCAAAAATGACGAGTTTGCCGCTAAGTTAGAAAAATATATCGACTGTAGTAAACTCGAAGCCGAGCAACCGGAACAAGCTGAACAAGCTGACGAACAAGCACAGCAACCTGTTGCCAGCAAAAAGAAAAAGGCTAAATAACTATAACTAAATAACTAAACAACTCAACTACCACTAGTTGTGACAAATAATAAATTATTAGCAACTATCAGGGTAGCTAGTAATGGTTATTACTACTATAAGTTATAAACTACTTGCTCTCATACCTCTATAAATATTCCTCTATGCATTAGAGAGATGAGAAGCAAAGTAAAGTATTCTTTACTTTTCTTTCTGGTAGGGACGTAGCCTCACCAGAAAAAAATTATCTTCATATCTATATAAATATTGCGAAAAAATTAGGTCGAATGACTTTAGATGAGTTTACAAGAGATGTAACTCTTACATCTCTTGTAACTTTTTCCTTTCATATAGACATTTCTAAAGATTTGATTTAGAATAAAAATATATAGCTAGACAATAAAATAGTGATACACCACTTAATGATATTTTCTTGCAAAAATTAATGCAGCAAGTAATATAAGTAAAGAATTAATTTTTGCAAGCAAATATTCTCAACTCGAGATAATTTCACCTCAAAGTATAGCTTTCAACACATTAACTTTCATAACAACAACTCATAAAAATTCTTAAGAGAGCTCACTCTCTATTCTTAAATCCTAAAATCTAATCTTAACCTTAGAACTCTAGCGCAAGATGGAGTTTTTTTTCGTTCCTAACTCCTACATGCAGCTTACTGTAGAGGATAGAGATCTCTAGCAGAACTTGAGCCCTAACACTATTCCTCTTAAGTCAAACCCTAATTAAGCCAGACACTAACAGAAATCCACCATACTGTCTTCTCCTATATATAAAAGAAAATCCCAAAAATCATACGACTCTTGGGATTTTGCATAGCTTTAAGAATGAGCTTGTACGAACTCTTGGGTAATTTCTTCAATTTCCATTTCTAATTCTAACCATTGCTCTTCATTAGCCGCTAATTTGGCTTTTAGAGCTTGTGATTGTTGACTAAGCTCTTGCACTTTTACACCATTAGCACAAACTTCGGGATCTAAGAAACTTTGTTCTATTTGCGCTAAAGCTTCTTGTAACTCTTGTACTTGTTGCATAAGTTTATTTTGTGTTTGGGTTTTACTTAGAGTTAGGCGTTTTAGCTCACGAGCTAAACGGGTATCAGCCATAATACGCTCTAAAGCAGAGACAGCATTCTTACCTTGGGTAGATTCGTTACTATTTTGTCCACTTTCTAGGCTAGACTCTCCGGCAGCAGCATCTTCGACTATGCCTACCTTGGTATTAGCTGAACTATTAGCAGTGTTGCCTTTAGCGGCTTTCTCTACTTCTTGGCTAGCTTTATAACTTATTACCCATTTATGGTAGTCTTCAAGATCACCTTTAAACTCTTCAACTTTGTGATCATGCACTAAGTAGAAATCTTCTACTACCGCTTGTAATAAGAAACGATCGTGCGAAACCACAATTAATGATCCTTCAAACTCTTGTAAAGCTGTAGCTAAAGCTTGACGCATTTCTAAGTCTAAGTGGTTGGTTGGCTCATCGAGTAGTAATAAATTCGGAGCTTGATACACTATTAGCGCTAGAGCTAAACGTGATTTTTCCCCTCCAGAAAAGTTTTCAATGCGCTCAAAAACCTTATCTCCGGTAAAGTTAAAACCACCTAAAAAAGTTCGTGCTTCGTTTTGGAGTAATTGAGGATCAAGGCGAGTTAATAGTTCAATTGGAGAGGCATTTAAGTCTAATTTATCAACTACATACTGGTTAAAGTAACCTAATTTTACTAGTTCGTTTAGCTGAATAACTCCTACCCCATCTAAAGGCTCTAACTCTCCCGCAAAAGCCTTAATTAAAGTTGATTTACCAGCACCATTAAGCCCTAATAAACCAAAACGCATACCGGGTAATAAACTAAAGTTTACATTCTTCAATACAGGTTTACCGGTGATATAACCTAAATCAACTTTACGCATGGTCACCAGATTCGCTGGTAAACGAGATGACTCTTTAAAACTAAAGCTAAATGGATTATTAGTTACTACCGGATCGATGCGTTGTAGCTTTTCTAGATACTTAATACGAGATTGTGCTTGTGAAGCTTTACGGGCTTTATACTTAAAGCGATTAATAAAGCTTTCAATGTGCTTAATGTGTTTTTGTTGATTCTCGTATTGTTTTTGTTGGATTGCTAAGTTGGTTTGGCGTTGCTGGATAAAACTCGAGTAGTTACCCGTGTACGAAACTATAGTGCCATTATCAATATGCAACACATGATCTGCTAGATTATCCATAAACTCTTGGTCATGGGAAATAAAAACTATGGTCCCTTGATAACGTTTACTTAAAAAATCTTCCAACCAATAAATAGCATCTATATCTAAGTGGTTAGTTGGTTCGTCGAGAAGTAATAGATCACTTGGAGCTAAGAGCGCTCGCGCTAAGTTTAAACGAATTCGCCAACCACCTGACAGTTGATTAACCGGACTAGCTTGTTGCTCTTGGCTAAACCCTAAACCATCAAGGATTACGGCAGCACGAGTGTTTAATGTCCAAGCATCTAGTTCATCGAGCTTCATATTAGCTTGGGCAATTAACTCGCCATTGTTATCAGCCATGGCTTGGGTTAATTGTTCTTGCCAATAAGTAAACTCACGATCCCCATGAATTACATATTCAATAGCTTTTTGTTCGGTGTGTGGTACTTCTTGATCTACCCACGCAATGCGTACGGGATCAATTTCTAAACTATCACCAAACTGCATTTTTCGTTCTTGGGCACTTAGCTTGAACGTATTCATGAGCGTAGTTTTTCCCGTACCATTAGCCCCAACTAAAGCTACTTTAGTTAGCGGATTAACTGTAAAATTTAAAGAGTGGAGCAGTTCACGGCTGCCCACCCAAATTTGCATATTCTTTGCACTAATCATAATTTGATAGGTGAATGAAGAAAACTCAATTTATAAGATAAAAGGTAGCTCTCATGGTTGTTATTATGATAGCTCTTAGAGCTAGCTATTATCTTATTTTGCAGGTAAAGTAAAAACTAGATTATTACAAAGCGAAAACTCAGTTATAAACTATATTTTTAGTTGTTAATATAAGCTAGTCTAAGCTAATGTGAGCTAATGTGAGCTAGTCTAAGCTAATGTGAGCTAATGCAAGCAAAGTAAGCTAATGTAAACAGATATAAGTAAATAAAAGCTGATACAACTCTGCTTCCGCTTACCATTTCTAGTTTCAGACCACCTTTATTCTTGTAAGTTTTCTTCTTGATTGTTCAGCATTGCCGGATCTAATTGTTTTAGCTCTACGGCTTTTTCTAAAATTACAGCTGATTGTTGTAAAAATTCTGGTGCATAGTCACCGTAAAACTCTTGTACGCGCGTAAAGTTCTTAATGAACTCATCTTTATTATCAGCTAATAAAGCGTTTACGGCTGTACTTACAGTTTCTAAGTAAGAAGCAAGAGCTGCACGCGAAGCAGGATTATCGTAAATAATGTCTGCGTATAGTTCTGGATTTTGCGCAAACAGACGTCCAACCATAGTAAGTTCTAAACCATAGATTGGTGAACTCATAGCAGTTAACTCACTAATACTAAAACCTTGTTGACTAGTAAATAGTCCTTGTAAGTAAGTATTAAAGTGACGTACTGCCTGCATATGCGTCATAATTTTGTCGTGTTTTTCAGCAGTGGTACTTACTAAACGCGCTCCTAAAAGTTCAAATAACTTTAAGTAAGGCGCAAAGTACTCATCATTACGTCCAGCACAAGTAATAATTAGTTGTTTATCTAAAGAGGGAGTGGCAATCCCGAACATTGGGTGTAAACCCATTACCGGACCTTGGTGATGTTCAAGCATAGCCGCAAGTGCTGGGCTCTTTATCGAAGTAATATCACAAATACCTGCTGTTGGTTTTAACCACTGACTATAGTGCTTAATTAACGCAGGTGTCTGATGGATCGGTACTGCAAAAATCACTAAATCCGCATGAGGTAAGAGTTCTGGAGCTTGATCTTGGTTATCTAAATCGATAGCAAAGGTAATCCCCATTGGGTTAGCAGCACTGAAAATTTGCGTAAAAATTGAACCTAAACCACCTTTACCCCCAATTACGGCTACTACTTTACCATGTAGCTCAGTAAAAGCTTGTAGAGCTCGTACTTGTGCTTGTTCAATTAGTGCTTGACGCTCTTGCTCCATACGGGCAATACGTTGCTCAATAAACTCTAATTGTTCTTGTTCGCTAGTTGTTAATAAATCTTGCATAAACTTCTCACTCTGTAAGTTACTGTGGCTCTATTTTATCAAAAAACAGCCAATGGTATAGGTTTAGCTATCTCCATTGGCTGTTTTTAAGATTAATTTTAATCTACTTAGATTGACTTAGTTTGCTTAAGTTAGACCTAGTTTTACTTAGTTTGACTTGGTTTAAGTTTCTTTAACTTAAGATCATGGAAGACAATCTTAGGAACTTATTCTGAAATGTTTCTGAAGCACTTCAGAAACACTTCTGAAATACTACCTAAATACTGCAAACATTATATGTTTAAGAATTACTACAGAGAAGTCTAAGCTAACGAAGCTCTTCCAAATGACTTAAGCTTTGCATAACTTAAAAATGACTTAAGCCTTGAAAAACTTCAAAATGGCATAAGATTAGAACCACTACAAAATAGTCTAAACTTTACACAACTTCAAAATGTCCCAAGTTTGCACAGCTTAAAATAGTCTAAGCTTCAGAATCTTGCCATTTATCTGCTAAGCGTGGTTCTTTAACGCGACTTGCTTGACTGCTACGAATGCGTTGTTCAACACTCGGGCGCAAGTCTAAAGCTGGCGTTATATAACCAAAACCAGGTAGCTTAAAGCTATATAAATCTATCCAGTTAATATAATTGTCAATTAAGTACTTAATTGCTTGTTTTGAACGTAAAGCGTCGTCCTCTTGGTTGCGATTAAAAATATAGGTTTTTGGAGCAACCGGATCAGTTGGATTAACACGATTATATAGAAAGTTAATCCCTGTACGTTCACGTTCAGCCACATAAGCAGCAATTTCAGCTTCGAGATGAGCAATGTACTCTTGTGGTGATTTACCGCGTCCGCGTTTTGGTTCGGCGTTTTCGTCTTGAGCTACTTGCTGATCTTGTTGGGCTTGCGTTTGTGCTTGTTCGGCAGTGGCCGCTGTTAAATCAATACCTGATACTACTGAACTTGCTGCGTTTAACTCGGTACTGGTTGCTAAACTTTCTAAAGCTGCAAGTTTATCGCTATCGTTTTGCGCAGTAAGATTTTTTAAGCGACGAATACAATAAGATAGACGGCGCATTCTTTGTTCGGACGGACGAGTAATGATCATCGGATCGTACGGATGCGGAATTTTTTCTTGTAAACGGGCAATCAGTGTACGTACCACCGTGACTACAGCTAATTCCAGATCATGTAATTGCGCAATCCCTACTTTATAACTTAAACCTGGACTTAATTTAAAGTTTAAGCCTGTTGGTAAGAAGTTTAAGCTTGCGTCCCATAAGCCTGCATAGTTAGTCACTCCTAAATAGAGCGGAGCTAAATGCTCAACATAACGGAACTTATTATGTAACGCACAAGCTACATAATATTCGTCATTTTGTGCTTGGACTATATTGCGAATTAGTTTCCAATCGGTTGCCAGATTAGCAGGTACTTTACCCTCTTGGTAAAAAGCTTGATCCTGTAAACTAAAAATACGCACAGTGTAGTGATTAAAGGCATTAGCAGTTAGTTTACGTTCTGGTAAGCCTATTGCCTGATTAAACCACGAAGAAATCTCTTTACTAATCCCAACATTTGAGGCAAACTCGGCATCATGAGCAGCAAGGGCTTCAATTAAACTAGCATCTTCTTGTTCACGCACTTGATTAATTGCACTCGTTACTACATCCGAAGTATTAGTATCACCAACAGTATTAGTATTAATATTATTTAAAACCGAGGTAGTCGCACAACTGTGACTATGAGCATAGATATAATCATGACTTTGCGTCTGATATAGAGCTTCTTGTTCTTGCTGTTGTGCCGTAGTTTCGACTACTTGTTCGGTAGTTTTTAGCAGTTCATGGACTTGTGAACCGGCTTTAGTGCCTGGGATCGGACCAGGATTACCCCAAGTAATAGTCACCGGACTATTATTCCCAAAAGAATAAGTAATATCCTGTTGCGCAAAATCATCAAGTAATGGCGTACAGAAGTTAAAACCGTAATTACGGCACATGTGCTGTAAAGCACGAGCAATGCGCGCTAATTCTGATGACTTAACATTCTTATCAATACCATAAAAACGTAAGAGATCATCTAAATCTAAGTTGATATTAAGTACTACATCTGCTTTTACAACTTCAGGTAAGTACTTAAAGTTATCAAAAATGCGTTTGCGACATGCTGTGCCAGAGATTGGTACATATCCACGATTAGGGTCAACTAATACGGCTTCCAAATCGAGATAGTATTTATAATTCTCTGCGTCTTGGGGTTCAGAGGTATAAACGTATTGTGGTTTAAGAGGTAATTGATCTAAGTAGAACTGTACGACCTTTGCCCACTCAAACCAACCGTTAGGATAAGACGGAATATTGTCTTCACGCAGATTAAACACTTCTACATTGTCATAACTATCTGTAGCACGTTTTACCCATGCGGTTCGCACTTCGCGTGTTGGCTGCACCGGAATTGATGAATCCCAAAACAGTTTCTCATCACGTTTTTCGTCTGAACAGACAAAAACATATAAATGATCGCACTCAGTACGTGCGCGATCAATCATATATAAATGTCCTTGATGTAAAGGATAAAACTTCCCAAAGATTACCCCTATACGAGGGTTATCTTTAGTTAGTTGTGCACTTTTAGTCGTATGCAAGCTTTTACTAATGAACACTTGATTTTCAATATCAAGAGGTTCATATGACCTCCGGTGTTCATTCACTTGCTCATAGGCATATTCTGCTGACTCTTCAAAAGCAAGTTTTAATTCTTCTAATTCAGCATCACTTAGGGTTTCTGCAAACACTGGATTAGCTTTTTTCATACAAGTTCTCGTTTGTTCTAACTAAAGATAACAAAACTGAAGATAAGTAAACTTTAGTTAGCTCGCTTACTAGATAAAGATAATTTTGCCCAGCTAAGAGTCAAGAGCAAGACTGCAAAGGTAAAAGAAATTGCAAAATGAAATTGCAAAAAATTTACAAGAAAATTTTCAAGAAAAAGCTATAAATATTGAATTAAGACAAACTATCACCTCTCAATAAGGGATACACCACAGGAAAACTAACACTGTAAAAAAAGTAAATTCACAGTTCATCACTAGGGAGTATGTAAGTCACTGGTAGCTTAAACTATAATCTTAACTTCTAGACTTTAAAGCTCGGCAAAATTATCTCGCCAGGTTATAAAAATAACCACTAATTCCTAAAATCCATTTTTAGGAGTTAGTGGTTTAATTATACGCAAATTTATCTTTTCGCGGGGTAAAATTTCGGATTATTTGCCGAATTTACTGCTAAATTTGCTCTATTTTTGTAGTACTTACTATCTGGGGCATAAAATACCTCTAGCTCTTATTAATTGCTAGTTAAATTTAGGTACTTTGCAAATTATTTGCAATCGCACTTAGCATCAAACTCTTATCAGGTATAGATTAAGATGAGATCAAACTCATATCTAGTAAAGATCAAGATTGGATCAAACTCATATCAGGTATAGTTCAAGCTCAAATTTACTACACTTCAAGCTCAGATAACTAAATACCTTATGTAGATTACCTTTCCTGACAAACTTTTGTTTGGTTACCTATGCTGATTATCTTTGCATATTATATTTTGTTTGCTTATCTACGCAGATTATCTTAGTAGACTACATTGTGGTTAGCTACATTATGTAAACAGTTTCTCAAAAAACTACTTTTCTAACCAGTCTCTAAGCAATCTAAGCTAAATATAGATCCCAGTTATAAGCATAAGTACTATTACGTTGCGCATCTTGGAAATCATTTTGGAAATAATATGCATATGGAGCAAAAATATACACATGTTTTTTCGCACGGGTTATAGCTGTATAAAGCATACTTTTACTTGTAGCAAAATCATTGATTTCCGGAGGGAGAATTATGTACGTATGCGCAAACTCATCACCTTGCGATTTATGGATCGTGGTAAAGAACGCATACTCAAAACTATTAATATAAGTTAGTGGTACACTCTTATATTGTTTAAGTTCTGGTTGATACTCATTAAAGAATGCTTTTACTCCGGTTGGCGTTGGCACTACTAAAGCTAAATCACCATTAGAGATATTTACATCACTTTGGTTAGCAGTAATAACTATTGGATAGAAATCTGGTAACGCAAAATATCCACGTTGAAGCATAGCTTGGT
The DNA here is from genome assembly GCF_003585935.1 of Psittacicella hinzii. Lineage (GTDB taxonomy): Bacteria > Pseudomonadota > Gammaproteobacteria > Enterobacterales > Psittacicellaceae > Psittacicella > Psittacicella hinzii. The sequence continues at coordinate 8,956 of NZ_NRJG01000022.1, read as the reverse complement.
TTAAGGTATCAACTCCTAAATCTCCTTTACGCATTGGACATAAGAAGCGATGATTCTCTATATGCTCAAAAGCTGCTTTTAACATAGTATCTAAAGCAATATTAAAGTCTGTTCCTTTAAATTGATCTTGATATGCCTTTAAGTACTCTTGTCCTAAATCTGCCAACGGACTAAAAACTTGCGCAGCAGTATATAGCACTTGGCTTTGCACATAGTTATGATAATCTGCTAACCAATATACGCGTTTACCTTTTAAGCTTTGTAAGCGCTTACGCATTTGCTCCATAAATTGTGCATACACTTGAGTTTGTGCTTGTTGATAATGCGTAAGCAGATCTTTATCCCAAGCTGTCGTGCAAGAAAAACTCTTGATTAATGCTTGATTTAAAGCTGTGATATTAGCATTAGCTTTAGCTTTTTCGTTAGCTTCATTAGCATTATCAATATTAATCTTGCTTACTTTATCGTTAGTTTTATCATTATCCCTATTAGTAGCTTTATAACTAGCTTGCTCTAAAGACGGTAAGTAAGTACCTAAGTGCGTTTCTTTCGTTGCTTGTACCCCTTGTACTTGAGACTTACTACTTATTAAATAAGCAATATGTAAGCCTTGTGTATGCTTATCATCAACTAGTTCAGGTGTTTTAGAACCTAAGCCAGCTAGACTTAATAACCATTGACGATAACTATCTTCATAGGTATAGAAAACTGCACCTGAAAGTTTCTCTTCCTGTAACTGCGCGATATAAGTAGCATGACTTAGTTGTGCTGCTAAGCTATGTTCTGCAATGTTTTGCCCACTAGCGCTAAAGCTTAAATCCGCTAAATCATTAACTATTTGCGCCGTTTTACCTTTAGGTAAACCAATTTTACTACTTTCTAAACCTTGCGCTTTACCAACTTTCTTAATTAAGTTAACTTGGTACTTCGTAAGCGCTACTTGCTTCGGATTAGCATTTAAGTAATTAGCGTAATAAGCAATAGCACTATCAGCGGCATAACGGAACGACTTTCTAAGCTCATGTACATTATCAGCTAAAGTTGCTTGCGGATAATATTTAAACTCATAGTCGATCCCTTGACTTTCTTGTAAATCTGCAGCATAAAGTTGCTTAAACGTCTCTTGCCAAGCCACAGCTTGACTATAAAGACGTAAATGCTCTCCTTGGCTTGTAGTGTAAACAGGTAATCTTAGCTTATTCTTTTGAGCATAGGCTTGCATTCCTTGCTCAAAGTAAGATACTTGTGCAGAAAGTTCTTCAAGCACATTCCCCTCACCAATAGCTGGTAATTGGTTTTTGTCCCCTAAAAGGATCATCTTCGTAGCTAAGGCAAAAGAATTCACAAAATAACCAAAAGTCTGTAAATTCACCATCCCCACTTCATCGCAAACTACAATGTCGGCTTTTATTTTTTGTCGCCCTTGATATCTTCCTTCTGGTTTAGCGGCATGAGCGCCAATCATACTTTGAATAGTAGCACTCTCGGCATTAACTAAAGCCGTACAAATTAAAATTAATAATTTTAAAGCACCGACACTATCTATACCTAAAGAAGGTAAACTTTGCCAAAACTCAGGACTTATAACTTGCGTAAGCGAAGACGATTCGCTATTAGTAATTGCTTTAGATGCTTCTGGTTTGCCTTGTTCTTCTGCTTTTATTTGCTCTTCTGATTTTCCTTGTTCTTCTGATTTTCCTTGTTCTTCTGCTTTTCCTTGCTCACCTTGATAATCTAGTTCTTGCACTAAGTTAATTAAAGCTGGATCTTGACTTAATTTTGCCTGTTGTACTAGGAAGCTATATAGCTCTTGACTACGGCTCGTAATACTTTGTCCAAGGTGCGAAGAAGCTTTTCCTGTTGGGGCTAAGAGTAAAACTTTAAGTGGGATTACTTGTTGTAGACTTACTTCATTTAAGCTAGTTCCATAAGTACCGACATAAGCTAAAGCTAACTCTAAAAACAACATGCGTAATGCTGTAGTGGTTTTTCCTGTACCAGGTCCACCAATTAACACACTAAAAGCTTGCCCTAAAGCTAACAGACTACTTAAATCCTGATTAGAAAATACTGCTTTTTTACCACGTAAGGAAGTTTCATAAGCAGCGAGGAACTTCGTAATGCTTGTAACTACATCATTACTTGCAACAGCAGCGTTCGCTAAGCCTTGTTGCTGAGCCAGTTTTTCTAGAGCTTGCATATAAGGTAAAGAAGTATATTTTTTACCTAAGACATAACGTAACACTTGCGTTTCTTGACTATAAGGTAAAGAAAGACTGAGAGTGTTTTCTTGGGGATTAACAAGATATTGGGGATCTATAGTAGTTAATTCTCTTGAGGTATTAGCAAGAGCATTACCAAGATCATTACCAAGAGCATTACTAATTACAGCATCATCCTCATTACTAGTAGTTTTAACTTTTTTCCGTCCTTTAGTAACATTTACCACCTGACGAATCATGAAGTCTTGTTTAGGTTGGAAATCAGCACTTGGTAAAAGTTTACTTTGCACAGCAGGATCTAAATTTAACCATAGACTTTGTTGTGCTTGCACACAAGGCTGACTAGTTAGTCTTTGTGCTACGGGGATTGTAGTGGTTAAATAGTCATTTTGCCAGAACTTATTCCAAGCTTTAGCGTCTCCCCACAGAGCAACAGGTTTAGCGACTTCATGGGTAAAATTCTTAACATCAAGTAAGTGTAAATGTAATTGATAGTTTAAGAAATAAAAGTTAACAAATGTATCACTCGCACTAGGCACAAATAAAGCACTTAACTCTTTATCAAACATTAAAGCAGCACTATTAAAGAGCTCATTACCCTCTAAATCCGGCACTGCACCCCAGAATGATAAACGACTCTCTTGAAGTAAAAACTCCGATTTTACTTCACGCAAATCAACGTCATAATCGTTTAGTACTTTTAAACCTACACGTATTACTAAAGCACGTATTAAGCTTAAATATTCAAGATCAGTTTGTGCTAAGTATTGTAAAAGTAATAAGTTCTCTTGTACAAATAGCGTTAACAGCTTAGTAATAAAAGCTTTATCAGCAGCACTTAAATGTACATATTCTTCTTGTTCTAAGATAACTGCTAAAGCATTGGTAAAGCTTGTTAAGTCAGAAGGATCGAAATTAGCCCAAACCTCTACAGATAGCTCATGTAGTACGGTAAACACTTCAAAAGATAAAGTAAAGAAACGTTCAACTAAACTACTACGTAGTTGTTGTAGTTGTTCGTATTCTTGAGTGCTATTAGTTTGTTCACCATTGGTGTATGTGCCATTGGTTTGGGCACTACTATTTTGCACACTATTAGTTACACCACTATCTTGATAGACTCTATCTTGAGAGATACCAGCTTGTAACGAGCTTTCTTGCGTAAAAACCTTTTGTGTTGCTAGTTCTTGTTGAATTAGGCTGGTAATGTACTTTGCAACAACATGTTGTAAAACTTCAAACTCTAACAAATTAGTTAAGCGATGTTCTTTTTTTACCGCTACATGTTTGATAAAAGGTAGAGCTAGCTCATCATTCTTACGACGTGAAAAACTTAAACGATAATCTGGATCATGACGTGCAATTTGATAAGCTTGTTGTAATTGGCTTAGATAGTCTGCAATATAAGAAGTTAATCGCTGATATCTTTGCCATAATTGCATGGCTGCTAAAAAATAAGATTCTTTGACTGCTGTATTACCTAAAAGGTGATGATACTTTAGTAAAGAAAACTGCATAATCGCAAATATCGTATCTTGATCACTTTCGGCAGGGGCGAGTTTTTTGGTAATGTTATTTTCAGGATAAGCTGCATGCTTACCTGTTAAATCGATCATTTGCACGACAGCATTAAAATACACCGGTTCTAGTTTTTGTTGTAAATAAGCTGCATAAGCTAATTTATACAACGTCTGCGTAACCGGTTTATCTTCTTGTTCTAAAATCTGAAAAACTTGTTCCATAACTAATATTCAACTTGGAAGTTATTTTGGTGCAGAAGTATTATTATGAAGAGACTACTTTTTAACCCTCTCCAGTTAACATATTTCTATCAATAGATTTCTATTAATAAACTTCTGTTAACAAAATTCTGTTAACAAACTTCTACAAATAAGCACTGTTAAGAGACTATTGTTAAAAACAGCTGTCAACTTAGTAAATACCGCTCCACGAAAATAACTCAACCTTTTTCCTTGCCAAAACTTCCTATCACTTATTCATGTTACTTAGCCCCACAATCCAACAGTCCAATAATCCAACAATCATATAATGAGCTGTCCCCTAAAATTGATACAACCTTACAATCACACAACCAGAGCTGTACCTGTGCTGCATCCCAAAAATGATACACCGGAACAACAAGACAACTGATCCTAATAATTACATAAAATCAGCAAGTTAATACTTCTCTATTATATTAGATAAACCAGTCTAATCTAGGCAATTTTCCGTAAAACTAGTCTTCCTTTTCTGCAAAAATCCTCATTTTTTTTACAAAATCCGTCTCCTTGTAGTGTATCCCTTTTTCCACAATCTTCTTAACCCTATAATTAAAAAATCTCCTCTCTAGGCTACTTGTAATGTGACTTGTAATGTAACTTGTATCCTTATCTGTAATTTACCAGCATGCCTGTAGTTAACTCACATCACTAAACTTAGTTGTACGGTTGTATGGGTATCTGGTTGTATGGGGTGTCTGGTTGTATGGGGTGTCTGAAAAAAAATCACTTTCCTACAAATATCACTAGCTTAAGAAAAAAGTTTTCTCTTTGCGCTAATTCTTTATATAATAAAAAATTGCGGGGCTTGCTTTTAATTGTCTGCTTTAGGCAGGCAATCAATCGAGCCTTGTAAAAGGGATATTTCCCAGTTTATTATTTAATCCACAAGCTAATTGGAGCATACAGTGTCTAATGCAAATACTTTCGTAGTAGTAGGTACACAATTCGGTGATGAAGGTAAAGGTAAAATTATCGACGTATTATCACCAACGGCTGATTATATCGTTCGTTTCCAAGGCGGTAATAATGCAGGTCACACCGTAATTGTAGGTCAAGAGAAATTCGTTCTCCACTTACTACCATCAGGTATTATTAATAGTAAAGGCAAATGTATTATTGGTGCAGGTTTAGTAGTAGACCTTAAAGTTTTACTAGGGGAAATTGATGCCCTAGAAAAACGTGGTAAAAATCTAGACCATCTATTTTTAGATGAACGCGCCCACATTATTTTCCCTTATCACATTGCGGTTGATAAAGCCAAAGAAGAAAACTTAGGGAAAAATAAAATTGGAACTACCCAACGAGGTATTGGACCTTGTTACAATGATAAAATCTCAAGAAACGGGATTCGCATTGGGGACTTATTAGATCCAGAAAGATTTGCGGATAAACTAGCATGGAACATTAAAGAGAAAAATGACATGCTAGAAAGATACGGCTGGCCAGAACGTTTTGATTTTGATACACTTTATGCAGAATACATGGAGATTGCAAAAAAAATTACTCCACGTATTATTGACGGTGTATACGAAATTAACGACGCTATTGCAGCTGGTAAAAAAGTATTATTCGAAGGTGCACAAGCGATTATGCTTGATATCGACTTCGGTACTTACCCATATGTAACTTCATCATCTCCAACAGCAGGTGGAGTTTGTGTAGGGGCTGGTGTTGCACCTAACAAACTTAATCGCGTAATTGGCGTAATGAAAGCTTACACTACTCGTGTAGGTGAAGGTCCATTCCCAACTGAACTTGATAATGAGTTAGGTGAACATATTCGTCAAGTTGGTGGTGAATTTGGTGCGACAACTGGTCGTCCACGTCGTACGGGTTGGTTAGACTTAGTAATGGGTAAATATGCAGCTCTAATCGACGGTTTAACTGATGTAGTGTTAACTAAAATCGACTGTTTAACCGGTCTTGATACTATTAAAGTAGCCGTAGGTTATAAGGTCGACGGTCACGTACATGAAACTTACCCTGGTAATTTACGTAAATCTAAACCCGTAGAAGTTATTTATGAAGAACTTCCAGGTTGGAGCGAAGATATTACTAAAATTAAAGCTTATGGAGATTTACCATTAAATTGCCGTCGTTATATTGAGTTTATTGAACGTAAACTAGACGTGCCAGTATCAATGATTTCAGTTGGTCCAGAACGTACGCAAAATATCTACCGCACAGAGTTCTAAGAGTTGGTTAATTTAACTAGCTAAACTAAAAAACTTAGTGTATAAGATTAATTTTGTTTAACATTCACTTAACGTTCGATTAACGTTTGATTAACGTTCTCTCAACATTCATTTAACATTCGCTCAACATTTTTGAGCTTATAAGCCAGCCCCACAGCTTGCATAAGCTCTGGGGCTGGCTTATTTATGCTTTACTTTTTTACTCTCATTACCGCAAACCTCTTCCACTATTATGCAATTAGAAGACTATCCAAGCTACAATCCAGAATCTCCAACTAATCATTACGATTACCCATTGTGTTCACGTTATGCTTCAGAGCAAATGAAACACATTTTTTCTCCTAACTTCAAGTTTTCGACCTGGCGTAAACTATGGGTAATTCTTGCTAAAGCTGAAAAACAACTTGGTCTGGATTTTATCACTGAGCAACAAATTAAAGAGCTCGAAGATAATATTTACAATATTGATTTTGCTAAAGCGCATCAGTACGAAGTGCAATTAAAACACGACGTAATGGCGCATGTGCATGCCTATGGAGATGTAGCTCCTAATGCACGTAAAATTATTCACTTAGGAGTAACTTCTGCTTACGTAGGTGATAATACTGACCTTATTCAAATTAAAGAGGGTCTATTACTTGTAAAACGTCGCTTAGTTACTTTAATCAAAACTTTAGCTAATTTTGCTGATAAATATAAAGATTTACCTACTTTAGGTTATACCCATTTCCAAGCTGCGCAACTAACTACGGTTGGTAAACGTGCAACTCTATGGTTAAAATCGTTTATGTTTGATCTAGCCGAAGTTGAACATCGCTTAGAAACTCTTGAGTTTCGTGGTGTAAAGGGCACAACTGGTACTGCTGCCTCATTTAAAGAGTTATTTGGTGATGACTTTAGTAAAGTTCAAGCACTAGATAACTTAGTAACGCAAATGGCTGGCTTTAAACAAAAACAAGAAGTATCCGGACAAACTTACGACCGTAAGCAAGATACTTTTGTGTTACAAACACTTGCAGACATTGCGAGTTCTGCACATAAATTTACCAATGACTTTAGATTATTACAACATCTTAAAGAACTAGAAGAGCCTTTTGGTAAAAAGCAAATTGGTTCTTCGGCAATGGCTTACAAACGTAACCCGATGCGCTGTGAACGTATCTCAGCGTTAGCTAAATTTGTTCTTTCTTTAGAGATAAATGGTCATCTTGTACACTCAACCCAATGGTTTGAACGCACTTTAGATGATTCGGCTAATAAACGTTTATCATATCCTCAAGCTTTCTTAGCCGTAGATGCTATGCTTCTGGTGTTACAAAACATTGCCGAAGGCATTGTCGTTTATGAAAAGATGATTACGCGTAATGTAATGCGTGAACTACCTTTTATGGCAACCGAAGACATTATTATGGATGCGGTGAAAAAAGGTATGGATCGCCAAGAAGTGCATGAAATAATTCGTGAACTTTCTATGGAACAAGCAAGATTAGTTAAACAAGAAGGACAAGACAATCGTCTGATCGAGGCTATTATTGCTGATGGTCGTTTACCTATTTCTGCACATGAAATTAAAGATCTCCTACAACCAAGTAATTACATTGGTTTTGCACCACAGCAAGTGAGTGCTTATTTAGAGCAAGTAATTAATCCAATGCTCGAACGCAATGCTGCTTTTATCTTAGAAAATAAAACTGAATTTAGTGTTTAATAAATAAATTAAATCCCCTTTACGTTTTGTAAAGGGGATTAGTCGTTTTATAGCTTAAAATGCAACAAGGTTGTCTGAAAAAAAACAAATACTTAATGGGTGATAAATAATCAATGTATAGATCGCGGAGCTAATTCATTCGCCTCGTTTATAATCTTAAGCTAGGATACCCTAGAAGCACATCTCTAATTTAGAAAATGAGAATAAGAAAAAAACTATCGCGTTTAGTTTAAATTTTCTTTAATATTTTAATAAAGCTTCATACTCATCATCATTAAAGTTATTTAGAAAAATTTTATTTCTTAGATCATAAGGTATTTGATTAAAATCAAAATTATAATTATTAAATTTAGACTCTCCGAGCATCCCAGTAGCTGATTTTAAATGAGAAAAATCCCAACCTGATAAATCTGAGAAAACTTCACTATAAAAAAACATTAAATTCGTTTTTTTTAATTCTTTTGGACGCCATTTATTTATATTTACTTGAATTTTAGCACCTCCAAACATAGCGATCATGTTCACTACACTTGATACATCCCAATTAGAAATATCGCTTCTAAAACTCTCATTGGATGCAAATAGCTGTTGCATATTTCTAACTTTGCTAACATTCCATTGTGAAATATCTCCGGAGAATTTAGCTCCCTCAAACATACTCCTCATATTGGTTACATTACTTACATCCCATTTTGAAATATCTCCATTAAACTCAGAATATAAAAACAATCCTAGCATATTTGTAACATTAGAAACATCCCATTGTGATATATCACCATTAAATTTATATATATTAGTGCATTTTAAACCCTTTGCAAAAAGCCCAGACAAATCGCTTATCTTACTAACATCAATAAAGTTTAAATTAGCTTCATAGCCCACCACTTTTAAATAATCGCAGATAAAGTTGTATAGCCTAGTGTCATTACCAAAAATTATTTTTACGTTCTTCTTCGATAAATCTGTATTTTGCAACTCTTTAGGTAGTTCACTATATGGAATTCCATAATATACAGTAGCAGCTTTAACTTCAATACAAAAGATAAATAG
>NZ_NRJG01000215.1 GCF_003585935.1 Psittacicella hinzii | reverse complement strand
AAATTTTCACAACCTTTAAACCTGTAACTGATATATCGCGGAAATGAATAATTGGGATGATTAAAAAACAAGCAAAGATATACCAAGCAGGAGTTTGTAATTGCGTAAGAGGTAAAATAATAGTATATAAACTAGCTAATATTATATTTAAGCGTAAATAAGTTTCATTGAACATTTTAAATAATGAACTTAGAAAATCTGTCATTGCGTCATTTGATTGATTTGCTAATCTTGTTATTGAAGCTATGTACAGTGGATCGTGACTTACAACGAAGTTTTTACCTTTACGGTTATAGAACCAGATAAACAAACAAATAACTATATGAAATAAAATAAAACAACAAGCTACATAAATTACATCATTTGTGTATGCTGAAAGTCCCATAGTACCTATAACCAGAATTTGTTTCCATAGTTGTAGGGGGATGATTTTATCTTTGTCTTTAGTAAATTTTAAAATCATTGAAGCTAGTTCAATCATTACATAAAGACAACCTGCATATTGTAAGCTGTATTCTTTGTACGAGCTTAAATACGTTAGATAAAATACTAAGAGAAAGACCACGGTTGATAATTTGCTTAGCAATAAATTAAATAAAACTCTCAACATAGTTTTAGGCCTTAGGAAATATTGATAGCTATAACAATAGCTCAAGTGCTTGAATGGGGTATTAATTATTAATCTGCAAAACGTTTGGCTGTTGATAAAAACGTAGTGAGATTAATTTGTTAAGATTAAGATGATTATACAATGATTTGCTTACAAACTCCCTACTAAATAGGATAGATGAGCGAATATAATTGCTTAGCATTTGCTACGTAATCTTTGTTACTTAATTCTATCAATGTCTTACTACTATAGTATAATTGGTAAAATCAAAGTATAAATAACATAACTTAATATCAGTTTCTCCCTAATCCTAAGAATTTATATTAATAACTTTTAGTTATTCAAGATTTTATGGCTAATCCTACAAAATTTATAGCTTCGTGTATGGAATATGCAGGCTTAATCGGATTTTTCTTAATCTATAAGTTTGCACCACATGAATATGCCTTACGCGCTGCTAGTATTTTCTTATTGATTTTCACTTTTATCCAAATAGCATACTTTAAACTAAATAAAATTAAGATGACTAGGGCTATGATTTTTGCCAATGTTGTAACTATTTTATTTAGTATTCCTACAATTGTCTTTAATGACTTCCAATATGTAAGAATTAAGTTGCTCATTTTAAAAACGGTGATGTTCGTTGTACCATTAATATTTCTCCTGTTTAAAGCTAATTTCCTTTATGTACTATTTGGAGATTTACACGGTTTAGAAAAATTAGATAAACGTGAGTTTAACATCATTAACTGGTGGTTTATTGCTTTATCTGGTATTAGTCTTCTTATTACTATTTATGCTTATATTTCTTTAGACGATGATGCCTTTTTAACCTTAAAGACCTTTTGGTTACCAATTTTAGGTATAGGTTATATTATTCCGATAATGTATTATCTGTTTAAGAAAGAGTATAAGTTACAAACTAACAAATAATATTTAACCCCCCCAACTTTAGCGTTGAGGGGTTTAAATTTATAAGTAAATCTTATTTTTTATTAAGATTCATAAAATCTTCATCAAGTGCAGTATGAGCATTTGGAGCATCTACTTTATCAGCATCAAACTGTAATTGTGCATTTTCTACACGTTTAAAAGTATTAGCTGGTTGTTTCTCTTGCTTTTTAAATAAGCGGCTGAAAAAACCATTTTTTGTTTTAGTTTTTACTGTTGGAGCTGCATTTACAGTAGGCATTGGCTCTGGCTCGTTATTTTGATTTGGCACTTGAGTAGTGTCTACTGGAGCTGTAGTTCCAAGAGTTTTATTTACTTTAGCTGATTTCTTACTTGAAGCTTCTTGATTAGCTACATTTGCTTCTTTAGTAGTTTCGTTACGGTAAGTAACTTTGCTACTTTCGACTGTATAGTGATTATTTTTTTGTAATGAAATGTAATATTGTGAAATCACATTTTTAGCAATTTCGTAATCATCTTTGTATTGACTTTCATTACTATGATCTTTAATTTCTTCAGTATTACCTAAAACACTAATATAAGAGAAGTAGATAACAATACTAAAGATAATCACAAAGGCATATTTAATTAAGATTAAAGCATCAACAATAAAATCACCTAATAAGCCTAAGCGAATATATTCACTAATGTACTTAATGCCAACAAAGCTTACTTCTAAAATACAAGTAGCTAACACGTAAATGCATAAGAAAGTTAAAATTGTTAATGCGTAACGTTTAGCAATATTAAAGCTTAGTTGCCACATGCTAAGTGGGTTTGATGAATTAGCAGTAACCGTAATCGCAAACCAAGGGATATATATAATTAAATTGGCTACAATCACCGCAATAACAAACACTAGCATGATGATCATGACTATAGGTAGATGCGAAAATTTACCTGCTAAACCATAAAATGGAGAAGCTAAGAAAATGCTAGTATAGCTAGCTAAAAGTAAACCGATAAAAGTGCGTAAATAGGTTTTACCGAATTTATATTTACATAGCTTTTGCGCAAATTTACAAGCTAAGGTAAAGTTAAATCTACTAGCAAAGTTATTAGTTTCATTTAACTTTTCAGGATCTTTACGATATCTTAAAAGAATCTGCTTTACTTCGACATTAAAAATACGAATTAGTAAAGTAAAGAATAAACTAATAACAGCAACACTTAAAAATACTTTTACTAAGAACCAGAATCCAAGATAATGGTAATTAGGTTTTAAACTGTAGAGAACCCCAGCAATATCTAGGGTTTGAGTCGGGAGTAATCCTAGCAATTTATCGCAAACTAAATAATACCCTATAGACATTAATAAACATAATTGCGATATCACTACAATATTTTTCCCAAGAAACTTTAATGTTATGAGAATAGGGTGTTGTTGCATAAATATCTGGTCAGGTTAAAATC
>NZ_NRJG01000214.1 GCF_003585935.1 Psittacicella hinzii | reverse complement strand
AGCTAGTAATATTATTATAGCCATGAATGAGTTAAAACGCCGAATTTTCTTAGAAAAAACGGCGTTTAACAGTTAAAAAGAGTAAATTTAAAATTTTTAAAATCTAAACACTTAAATTTTAGTAGGAAAAAGCATAAGAGCGAATTTAGTCTTGAATTGCATGAATGTCTATGTACTATTACAATCCCATTACTAGATAATTACAAATGCATGACTAAATACACTAAATAAACTATATGCATTAATGTACTTAATGCTCTAAATGCCTTAACTTAACATAATTCTAATCTTAAACAATACCCATTATCCAGAGCACATTCTTATCTTTTTTAGACAACCACTAGGCTTTCATACATATCTGTAGTATTACTTATACTTACGCAAAGCTAGCAAAAGTAAATAAACAAATCGGTGGCCAAAGGTTACAGAAAAAGCCAAAACTTAAAGCTAATGGGACGGCATTATCACCACCGGTTTTATGAATAATCGGTAAAGCTGCTGCAAAAGCTACTGAGCCTGCTTGACCTATAGCACTCCAACGATAGTGGCGTATTAAAAGAGGTATTAGGAAAAAGCAGCTAACTTCACGTAATAGATCAATGAAAAATACTACTGAAGCATCTGCAGCCCCCCAAGCTTTAGTCACTACTAAGCTTGAAAGAGAATACCATCCCATACCAGAACTAAAAGCCAATGACTCCCAGAACGGAGTACGTGTAAGTAAACCTGCAAATAATCCAGCACCTAAACAACTAGCTAAGAAGATAATCGACATTAATGCTCCTTCATAATTAAAGAATATCTTAGCTAAATTGTAGCGTTGTATACCTAATTGTAAACCAACACTTAGCACCATAATTACAATGCAAAAATCTGAAATATAGGCTAATAGTTGTTGAGAATATTCCATTCCCCAACTTTGGCTAATTTTACTTACGACAAAACCAAGAACAATACATGCTATTAATTTAAGCGAGTCTTTTACTACTCCTAAATCATGAACAATTTTTACATTTTCATGAGTAATCTTATGTGCTCTTAGACGGTCAAAAATCCCTAAAACAGCAAAATTACTTAATTGAATTAACAAGAAAAAGATTAATACTTGGTAGCTTATATGTGGGATCTTACTTACTAGATCTGGGATAAGAGCTAATTTAATCCCCATTACTACTAATAGTACCTGTAAGCCGTGTAAACCTGTATAAGAGGTTATTTTATTTATAATTACAGGTTTAGGTGTTAGATAACCAATAACATAGCCAAAAAATAACGGCAAAATAACTAAACACAGACCTTCGAAAATCGCCATACTCAGTTTAAAAACTCAATAATTAAAAAAATACCTGTTTAGTATACACCTTTTTACGCACGTTAAAAAGCCTCCAACACTAGCTGGAGGCTTTATAAGAAATTAATTTGGCGATGACC
>NZ_NRJG01000213.1 GCF_003585935.1 Psittacicella hinzii | reverse complement strand
GCTAACAACTAAACTTTTTTTGTACGTGTTTAAGGGAGATGATAGTTAATTTATCAGTCGAGTTTCATTTTTGGGGTACAGCTCAGATTATATAAATTTTACTGATACAAGCTATATGTAAACATTAGCTATGCGTTTGTACGATAGTAAATGAGTGATAAGAGGATAGATTATTTAAGGCTTAGATATGAAATCATTCAATAAGGTTTAAAGTGCTTTCTATTTCATTGTTGCTTTCACTCATAGTATGGAGCTGTTTAACATTAGATTCTATTACTACCGCTGCGCAAAATGCAGTAAAAACAACTCAGAATTTATTTTCTAATAAAGAAGTGTTTAAAGACATTCTCTATAGTGATTTGCCAGCAAAATATAAATATAAGGATTTAGCAAAGGAAAACATCACTATTAAAATTACTAATGATCGAGTTTTAAGAAAATTTATCCATGATTATGTGGGGATTGTTGGTTTGGAAGTAGATCTTAATTTCATTGATGTGAGTGAGTTAACTAGCCTAAGGAAGGTGTTTATAAATAAACCTGATGATAAAGATAGATTTTATAATCAAACTCAAAATGCAGGTTATTTTAATGGGGATATATCTAGATGGGATACGAAAAATGTTACTATCTTAGAAGCAACGTTTGCATTCAACGAAGAGTTTCAAGGAGATATATCTAAGTGGGACGTAAGTAACGTAACAAATATGCAAGGAACTTTTATGGCAAGTTCATTTAATGGTGATATTTCGAGGTGGGATGTAAGCAATGTGTTGTCTATGGGCGGAATATTTCTCTCTAGTCATTTTAATGGAGATATTTCACACTGGAATGTAAAAAAAGTGAGAATATTTGAATTCGCATTCAATTATTCGTATTTTTCTAAAGATTTGTCAAACTGGGATATTAGTAATGCTACGATTTTTACTTGTGCATTACCAGAAAGATATTTTTTATCTTCAACTTATAAAAGTTGGGTAAGTAAGAATATAAATGCTATTAATGCAGTAATGAC
>NZ_NRJG01000212.1 GCF_003585935.1 Psittacicella hinzii | reverse complement strand
TTGTATTTGAGTTTGCAATAATATACTTAATTAGTAATTAAGTTGTTTCTGTCGATTCACATCGAGAGGAAAACTGTAAAGTTGTTTGTGTTTATTGTGTGTTGTTTTTAATAAATCTAGGTTTGGTAATAGATAATGAGTTAATTAGTTATGTTTGGATTTTGAGTTTGTTTTGTTGTTTTTAATAAGTGAGTAGTCACTCATTTATTTGTTTGTAAGGCCATTATAGACGACAATAGAATTAGGTGCAAGAGTTTTTTATCCCTCAATAAATTAAACCCTTGATAGATAGGATTAAAAAGTTTATAAATAAATGAGCGCTTACTCATTTATTAGGTTAAAAAATAGAAATGTAGATACTTTTAAACAGCTAGAAAATGTATTTATTTGAGGTTGTTTCTAGCGTTATTTTTAGCATTATTTTTAGAATTCTTTTTCAAAGTATTTAATTGAAAAATTGGCTCAAACAATATTATGGTCTCTTCAGTGATTATTGCATGGATAAAAAAAGACTCCTAGAAGATCTAGGAGCCTTTAATGAATATATATTTATTGAATTATTATTTAGAGTAGGAACAAATCGCCTAAGTAGTAAATTAGCGACGTAAACCTAAATCGTTAACGATGCTTACGTATTTTTCTACATCTGTACGACGTAAGTAGTCAAGTAATTTACGACGTTTAGAAACCATACGTAATAAACCACGACGACCATGGTGGTCTTTAGTGTGAACACGGAAGTGTTCTTGTAAGTGGTTGATTTGTGCGGTTAATAAAGCGATTTGTACTTCTGAAGAACCTGTATCTTTTTCTGTACGACCAAATTTAGCTAAAATTTCAGCTTTTTGTTCTGAACTTAGAGACATATTAAAATTTCCTATAAAAATTAAAAAATTTAAACTCACCTGATACCGATCTCTAACTCAGTATAGGCGCAAAAATTACAAAAGTATTTTTCTTCAAAATCTACTTCAATAATTAATTCAGTTAATGTTTTGCACTTACTAGCAGTAAATTTATTTGTTAGTAAATAAACTTCCCGATTTATCTAGCTTATCCAAAACGTTGTATATTATACCAAAATTTAAAATCTGCGAAATAAATATTTTTTTGAAATGACGGCAAAAGATGATGAGGATTTTGTTATAATATGCTACGATAAATTTATGAAATTGCAGTTTAGACTGTAAGTTCATAAATCTTTTATTTTTAAAATTAGAGTACGCAAGTACGATGATTTTAAAGATAAAAACTAGACAATCAAACTTAATAACACTAAAATGCTGCCTGATCTTTTTCTGGCAGCTTTTTTTGTATTGCTACGGCACAAAATTCGATTTCTTCTTTGTTGTAGCATTCTACTTCTTCTGCTTCTTCAGCTCCTTCTGCTTCTTTCTATTCGTATCTGCATGAGTTCCTATTCTAAGATGTATGAGTTGTATGAGTGAGTTGTACCACAATCCCACTACAGAATTTTTTCTCTCCTTTACTCCTTTCTTAATTCCTCGTTCCTCTAATAATTAATTTTTTAACAACTCTGACCTTATGTTTAAGTTGTATTAGGTAATAAACGTAGATCTGAAATGAAAATTAAGTACAAGTTTTAATTTTAGGTAGTATCTAAAAGTTATCATTTGATAGCAAAAATAGTCTTTTGTTCAATGAGGGGTGATACCTAAATTTTTAGTAAATTTAGGTATCGCTTCCTAGAGTTTGTCCTATAAAAACTTATTTGTTGTTAATGAAAGCTTTTGCAATTTTAGGTATTATTTGTGAGATTTTTGCAAGTTTTACGAAGCATTGACAGAAAATTTACCACCCCCTTTCTACCAAAGGTCATCTTTGTTAGTTAATCCTTGATTTGCCGTCCAAAATATGTCTTTTGTCCTTTAGCTCATACTTGATCTTTTTTATCATATTAACACCTCGCAAAGGCGGCACGTGCCTTTTCCTCAACTCAACATTCCACGTGCCGCTAAGAAAAAAGATCACCTTTAGTGATCCTGACAAAATTTCTCATTTCTCTGTGCTTAAAGCGATTTAAGTACAGAATTTTCATTGCTGTAATTTTGCTTTTTAGGAAAAGTTAAAAAGTAAATGGTTTCTTACAGCAGATATTTGAGTAAGGTTACTTGTGTTTATCCCTCTATTTAACTCTGTGCTTGTAGCTGGGCATAGAGGCTTCAATCATATCTGTGCACTTGTTTTGAGCCTTTAAGCTACAAGTAGTTCCACAAGTTCCTTCCTCGATAGCAACCAGAGAGAAACTTAAGTTTTAAGAGAAGTGTAATCTTAGTGTTAATTGCTTGAACTGTGGTGTCCCCCAAATGATATACAAAATTCATACTTTCAATGAACGAAAATATGTCAAATGAAAGCATTTTTTTTATAATTTTGGGTTAACTAATTTTTAAATTTAATGTATAAATCCTATGACTGTAGTTTATTTCTAATTTATTGAACTAAGTCTTAATGGGGTTTAATTTTTACATTTGGGAAAGACCTAATTGAATAAGCCCTCCCCCAAATTCGTACAAAAATAAAACAATATTAAAGTGTAATTAAAACAATTAAAG
>NZ_NRJG01000211.1 GCF_003585935.1 Psittacicella hinzii | reverse complement strand
GCTTACTTTAAGTCTCTATAAATTGCGTATTTTCTTGCTAATGTTCTAGGTTGTTTGATATTTATCTCAAAGGTTGTTTGAAAAAATAATGTAGAGATTTAATAAATTAATCTCTGTAAAACTTATGATTTTAGTTACAGTCACAAGGAGATAAATAGGCTCAAAATTAGTAATAATTTTTTCAGCAAAAATGAGAAAAAATAATTTTTAGCTGAGTGAATAATTAACTAAAATTAGGTTATACCCATAAGTTTACTATGGTTATTTGTAGTTTGTGGGATAGATTTCTTTAATGGTAAATATAGCACCTTATAGATCTATAAATACTTGAAATTAGCGGTAAAATGTAGTGTTGGGTTCTGTTTTAAAAGTTTACTTTTTGCGGTTAGGAGCAAAATTAACTGAGTGCTAATACTTAAAATTTTTTGCAAAGAGCAAATGAAAGTCGCATAATAGAGCGGTAAACATAAACTAATAACCAAAATGATTAAAACTTTATGCTCTTAATCATTTAACTATCAACCCTACAAATAGGATTTATTATGACTATCAACAAACAACAAATCTTAGATGCTTATAACTGGCGTGCTGCTACTAAAGAATATGATCCAAACAAACGTGTTTCACGTGAAGATATGGATTTCATTTTAGAAACAGCTCGTTTATCTCCAAGTTCATTTGGTTTAGAGCCTTGGAAATTCTTAGTAATTGAAAGAGGTGTAAACCCAGATTTATGGAATACGTTAAGTGAAACTTGTTGGGGTTTAACGCAAAAACTACCAGGTTGTAGCCATGTAGTAATTGCTTTAAGCCGTCGTGCTGCTGATTTACACGCAGACTCAGCTTACATCGATCACTTATTACGTAATGTGAAAAAACTTCCAGAAGATGTTTTAACAACTTACCGTGGTTTCTTTGCAAACTATGCACAAAACCAAGCTAATCTTTTAGAAAGCGATCGTGCTTACGAAGATTGGGCAAGTAAACAAACTTACATTGCTTTAGGTAACATGTTAACTGCAGCGGCTTTAATTGGTGTTGATTCAACTCCAGTTGAAGGTATCGATTACGCAAACATCGATAAAGTGTTAGCTGATAAAGGTCTATATGATCCAGAACACTTTAAAGTGTCAGTAATGGCTGCATTCGGTTACCGTGCTCAAGATCCTATGTTCCCTAAATCACGTCAAGCTGCTGCTGATGTAATTGAGTGGGTTAAATAAGATCTCTTGTATCGTCGCTTAAGACATACAAACTATATAAATGTATA
>NZ_NRJG01000210.1 GCF_003585935.1 Psittacicella hinzii | reverse complement strand
TGTATATACTATAAGGATATCCTACATTTTATAAAAAGATATCATCAACTTTTACATACACCCATAAACAACATTTTAATGTTTGTTATCTTGGATAAGATGTTATTTTTTCTTAGACTCAACATCAACTACAATATTTTGATCTTTTATTTGCAGCTTATTATCATTATTCTTGGATCTTGCTTTAATATCAATAGTATTAGTATTTTTCATACGACTTTTATCACGACGAGTTAATTTTTCTAAGCTTTTTTCTAACCCTCCTACCTGACTATATCTTTCTTCTTCATAATCAAAAACAGGTAAAGAAAGATTAAATTTTATTGCAAATAAACGAGTACTAATACCAAAAATAACTGCAACAATTACAGCTATATTAATACTTAAACCTAACTCGAGTAATCCCCCATATAAAAGTGTAGTTATAAAAGCAATACTTGCATATAACTCTGCCTTAAATGCTAAAGGTATGCGATTACATAACAAATCACGAATGACCCCTCCAAAAGATCCTGTGCATACTCCTGCCACACAAGCTAAAATTAAATTATAACCAGCCTCAAGAGCAGCTTGCGCTCCAAGTAGAGTAAAAGCTACCAAGCCAATCGCATCTAAAATGAGGAAAATCGTCTTTAGATAATACATATAACGAGCAAGTAGAATCGTCACAAAAGAGCAAGCTGTTACGACAAATAATAGATAAGGTTCTGCCACCCAAGGTAAAGGATAGATATTCAATACAACATTACGTACGGTACCTCCACCTAAAGCAGTTACCATAGAAATCATAATTACACCAAAGTAATCCATTTTTACTCGTCCTGCAGCCAAAGCTCCTGTCACAGCACAAGCAATGACACCAATTAAATTTAAAATCTCTAATAACATTTAAGACAATAAACTCTTATTTAATAATTGTTAACTAGCTTTTACTGAATTCTTTTCATAGGTGAGTATACTTATAACATTTAATCTTTTACAGGTTAAAAGCTAACATATGATTATTATAACCTAAACTCCCAAAACGCATAATGACAAAGCCATTTTAGTTTTTTTATGTAAAAAGATTCCTTCTAATTACTTTAACAAATTGGTTTGTCAGTCTATAAAATATGAGCGACTTGTATACTAAAGGCATTTCATTTTTATGGAATTT